>JASHTE010000147.1 GCA_030040695.1 Vulcanimicrobiota bacterium
GGCGCGTGACTGACGACCTACTGTGCAAGAGATTTTCGCTGCCGGAGACGGACGCAGAATGGCAGGCGCCGGATGCCAGGGTCTCGGTGGACGCGAACTTCTCAGGGCCCGTATGGATCGGCTCGCGTGCGCGCATCGGCCCGCGCGCGCTCGTCGTGGGACCGACGGTGATCGGGGAAGGGGTGCTGATCGCGAGCGGCGCTCACGTCGAGCGGTCGATCATATGGGCGGATGCGATTGTCGGTGATGGCGCCGCGGTCCGCGACAGCATCGTCGGTGCCGCCTATAGGGTGGCCGCCGAAGGACGGCTCGACAACGCTGTCGTCGCTAACGACGGCGGCTAACGGGATCGCCCGATGAATCGAGGAGAGATTGATAGAATTGGTGCCGAGATACGTCAAGGACGCCGCGATGATGAGTTGCTTAGGCACGTCGACGCCGTGTACGCGCTGTATGAGCCGGCGGCACTCGCAGTGAGCGAAAAGCTAGCCGACTTCGTGCGGTGGGTTTTCTCGCGAAACGTCTCTGTATATCTCGACGCCGGTGGCGACCCCAGCCTGTATCCTTTGCTCACGGGCGGTTCGCCGACGATGTCACAACGGCCGACAAAAACGCTCGACTCCATTGCCGCAAAACTCGAGCGACAAAGCACCATGCACCTGTCGCAGATGCAGGATATCGTGGGATGCCGCTTTGTCGTCGCGGACCGAAGTCAACAAGACGCCCTACTACACCTTCTGGGAGCACACCGCAATGTCGAGAGCGACGACGCCCCTGCGCTGTTCGAAAGGATGAAGGTTCATGACCGGAGGGCCGCGCCGAGCAGTGGCTACAGGGCCGTACACGTGATCGTTACGCACGATGACATACCGTATGAGATACAGCTTCGAACTTCCCTTCAAAATCGCTGGGCGCAGCTATCAGAGAACGCGGATGACCTGTTCCCGGGCGTGAAATATGGCGCGGGTCCAACGGCGATTCAGGAACGCCTGGTCGAGCTTAGCGATAGGACGGACCGCTACGAGCGAGAATGGGTCAGGGTAGTGCAGCTTGAGCCTCCAGTGGAAGCGACCGGACTCGAACAGGTCCTTGAGTGGGTCAATAGGACGCAGGTCCCCGCGATCGCGCAAGTGGGTGATGAAGGAGAGGAGATTGAGCGCCTTTATACGGCGTTTGAAACGTTTCTGAGAGCACAACAATGATTTTTCTTGTCGCATACGATCGCCAGGAGCGCAGACTGACGCAGCCGGTCGAAGAGTTTCCGGCAGAAAAACGAGGCCTGGCTCGCCGAAGGCGCTTAGAAGTACAGATGAGCCTTCCCAGGAACACGGGGCGTTACGAAGTCGTTCTTCTCGAAGCCGATTCCCGCAAGGATATCGAAGAAACTCATGCGCGCTATTTCTTCGACACTAAGGCACTTGCGAATCAGGCGAAGATCGACGTGGACAAGAGCGGAGAGCGGCTACGCGAAGCTGCGAAGCATCAGTCTAGCTAAGCGATTTCCTGCGCCGACTTGCTCTCTAGACGTAGTTCTCGAGTGTCAGCGTGACGTCGCGCTCGACGGTGCCGCTGCGGATGTGCATGTGCAACGCCGTCCCCGGCGCTTCGGCGAGGAGCGCGCGGAGCTGCGGAAGCGTGTAGCTCGACGCGGGCTTGCCGTCGATCGAGAGAATGGCGTCGCCTTTGGCAAGCCCCGCCGTCGCCGCCGGCGTGCCGGCGCGCACCGCGAGCACGACAACGCTTCCGTTGAACGCAGCGAGGAACAGTCCTGAACGATCGTACGTGAAGGGGGCACCGTAGTTCGCGTTCGGCGCGAGATAGATGCGTTGCTGCGGGTAGTCGAGCGTGAGTGAAAAGTGTTTCCAGAAGTCACCGCCGACGTTGCTCTGTCCGAGCGGATCCGCGAAAGCGCCTGTGGTTTGTGTCGTGAAGCTGGTGACGACACCGCTTAACGTGTACGGACCGATCGCGACGTCAGTGCGGCCGAGCTTCGCGTAAGAGGCTCCGCCGACGCCGTATCCTGCGATGCCGTCCGCCGTCGTCGCCTTATCGGCAAGTTGTGGATGAGCGGCGAGGAACGGCGAGAAGAGATCGAGCGCGCCGCGATTTCCAGTGTCGAGCTCGGCGTCGGCAGCGACGCCGTCGACACTGATAGGCACGCGCGGGATCGTGCCGTCGAAGAAGAACGGAATCGCAGTTCCCGCCGGCGTGGCGGTTCCCGGCATGGTGAGTGTGAGCGTGCTGTCGGCGTAAGCGATCGTCGTGAGAAAGCGGTCGGGAAGCTCATAACCGACCATTCCGTCGATCTTGACGCCTTCGATGGCGCCGAAGCCGGTAGCGATCGGGAGCACGAGAAAGTCTTGACTCAAGATCGTTGCGTTGCCGATCTGCACCCGATCGACGTGCGCGAACTGTGCGCTCTCCGTCTTCGCGCCGACACCTCCGATCTGCGCGCCTCCGCTCGCGTGCGCGTTGAGTGCGGCCGCCGTCTCGGGCGTGAGGATGAACGCGCCGCCCGTATCGAAGATGAACGTGAACGGCCCCTTGCCGTCGAGCATGACATGCAAATAGAGATGGTTGTTGAGCACATCGATGGGCACCGTCGTCGACGTGCCTCCCGAGATCGAGAAATCATGGGCGCTCGACTGTGGCACCCGCACGTGCGCGCTGACGCCCGGCTCGTTGAGCGAGAGACGATCGATACTCGAGCTCTCGTTGTTACCGGTCGATGTCGTTGTCGCCGACGCGAACGGCACGTTGATTCCGTCGACCCAGTGGTAATGCCCGTAGGTGGTGCTCGACGAGACGAGCCCGACGGTCGTACTGAGTTTCTCGGGCAGATTCGTGTCTCGAGCGATCCAGAGCTCGAGCGTGCTTCCACCAACCGGCGTAATGTCGATGACGTCATAATCCCGGCCATTCTCGTGGTGCTCGCCGGCATAGGTGAGTGCCGCTCCGCCCGCATTGGGTTCGAGATACTCGTACGAGTCGACGTAGATCGAATCGACGGCTTGAATCCGCGCCGCCTGCCCGCCGTCGATGCGCACGATCCCCGACGCGTCCTCGTCCCAGGCGATCGTTCCGGTCCATCCCTGTGCCCCCGTGAGCGGCCCCGCGCCGTTGGTTCGCTGCGCCTCGCGATGATGAACGACGTCGACCCATCCGTCGGCGTTCCCTTGCAAACCGGCGGCCTCGAATGATGCTATCGTGTGAATCGAGCGAATCGTGGAGAGAGGCCGCGAAAGCGTCGCCGCCCTGACGCGGGCGAGAACCGCGGCTGCGCTCTCGTGCGAGGGCTGCGGCGTAGCAAGTGCGAGGATGAGAGGAAGCATCATAGTCACCATACGTCTCCCGCTGCGCGATGTTTCGTCCTGAACCCTTGCGACTGGCCGCACTCGCGTGAAAGAAGGGCGTGCGGTTGCGGGTTCTCGACGTTCTCTTCCCTCCACAGTGCGGCGCATGCGGGGCGATCGGGAGCGGATTCTGCGCGGCCTGCGCCGCCGCAGCGACTCCTCTGACCGAGCGTCGCGCGACGCTACTCGTGGAGGGGCTCGGGGCCTATGAGGGGGCGCTGCGACGTGTGGTCCTTGCGGTGAAAGACGGCCGCCGTGACGTCGCGCTTTCGCTTGGACGCGCGCTCGCCGCGAACCTCACTCGTGCCGCCGTCGTCGTTCCGGTTCCGACAACACGTGAGCGTAGACGCGTACGTGGTATGGACGGTGTCGTCGAGATCGCGCGTTCCGCCGCGGAGCATTCCGGCGCCACACTCTGCGATGTGCTTCGGCACGTCGCCCATGATACGCAACGCGGGCGGTCGCGCACGCAGCGGCTCCGAGCTCGCGGGCGTTTCACCTGCAGCGAGCGTCTCGAAGGCGAGGCGGTGACGCTCGTCGATGATGTCTGTACCACCGGCGCGACGCTCGTCGATTGTGCCGCCGCGCTGCGAGCCTCCGGTGCCCGCGTCGAGCGAGCGGTAGTCGTCGCGATAGCGCCGAACTTTCTGCAGCTGTGACCAGTGAGCTTGACCGGCTTCTCCTCGAACGCGCATACGAGCTCGCCGCCCGCGGTATCGGCAATACGTCGCCGAATCCACCGGTGGGAGCAGTCGTGGCGCGCGATGGTCGTGTTCTCGGCGAAGGTTTCCACCATCGCGCGGGAGAGGCGCATGCCGAGGTCAACGCGCTCGCCGCTGCAGGGGATGCGCGCGGCGCGACGCTCTACGTCTCGCTCGAGCCGTGCAAACACGTTGGTCAGACGCCGCCGTGCACGCAAGCCGTGCGTGCAGCCGGCGTGAGGCGTGTCGTCATCGGAACCCGGGATCCGACCAAACACGGCGGTGGGGCGAAGGAGCTTCGCGAGCACGGTATCGCCGTCGAGATTACCGGCGACGCGCCGGCACGCGAGCTCATCGAGGTTTTCGCTCATACAATCGAGAGTGACCGCGCCTATGTGGCGCTCAAGATGGCGATGTCACTCGACGGCTACGTCGCGTCTCGCCCTGGTGTTGCGGAGTGGATCACCTGCGAGGAGGAGCGGCTCTTCGTTCGAGAGCTGCGCATCGCGTACGACGCGGTGATGGTGGGAGCCGGAACGGTGCGCGTCGACGATCCGCAGTTGACGGTTCGCCCTCCCGCGCAGCGGTTGCGCGAGTTCCAGCGCATCGTCGTCTGCGAGCGTGAGAGCGTGCCGCTCGATCGGCGCATCTTCGCGCCTGCGTCCGGCTACGCGAGAACGATCGTCCTTGCGCCGGCGGGTGCGCGAGCGCGCTTCCGGGAGCTGGAAAGAATTGCGGAGGTCGTCTACGTCGGCACGCAGGAGCAGGAGCTCGATCTCGCTCATGGATTGCGAATGCTGCGCGATCGCGGGATCTATAGCGTGCTGTGCGAGGGAGGGCCGACGCTCGCGGGGCGTCTCGTATCGCTCGGCCTCGTCGATCGCTTCTATTGGGCGATTGCGCCGCTGCTCTTGCGGAGCGAAGGCGCGGTTCCGGTGCTCGCGGGCGTCGAGCTGAACGGCAGCCCACGCCGTTTGCACCTCGACCGAGTCGAGCGCGTCGGCACCGACGTGATCCTTCGCGGGCGCTTCGTCGATGTTTAGCGGGCTTATCGGGTATCGCGGTACGGTTGTTTCGATCGAGCCGGATCGGAGCGGCGCGCGCCTGCGCGTCGCCTGCGAAGGCGTTGCGGCTGAAGGAGTTACCGCAAAGGACTCCATCGCGATCGAGGGTGCCTGCCTTACGGTGACGCGGGTCGAGGGCGACGTCGTGACATTCGACCTCGTTCCGGAGACGCTCGCGCGCACGACACTCGGCGATCTCGCGCCCGACCGCGTCGTCAACGTCGAGTACGCGCTGCGCTTGGGGGATCGTATCGGCGGCCACTTCGTCTATGGGCACGTCGACGCGACGGTGAGGATACGCACGTTACGAGAGGAGGGGCAGGGAAAGCGCATGCGCCTCGACCGCCCCGTCGCCCTCGCGGGCGCGATCGCAGAGAAAGGCTTCATCACGATCGACGGCGTGAGCCTGACCGTGGCGGATGCCGAGGATGACTGGTTCGAGGTTGCGCTCATCCCGGAGACGCTCGCGCGGACGACGCTCGGTGTGCGCCGAGAGGGCGATCGCGTGAACCTCGAGGTCGATCCTTTCGCGCGATACGCTGCAGCGATTCTGGAAACGATGCGTCGATGAACACGACAAGCCGAGTCGCGATGCTCGTCGAGCCGCGCCGTATCGAGTTGCGGGAGGAACGTGTCGCGCCGCCGCCTCCGGGCGCAATCCAAGTGCGAGTGCGTGCCGCGCTCACCGACGGCACCG
>JASHTE010000148.1 GCA_030040695.1 Vulcanimicrobiota bacterium
CGCAAAAATCTGGGCCGCGGGTCCCTTGCAGTAAGGCCGCACCTCTGATAAGATGCTGCAATCTTGAGTGGGCGAGGAAAGCTTCGCAGCATCCACCCGAGAGTGTGCCGAGCTCGCGCTTGGAGCCGCAGCTCGGTGACGGCAGAAAAAAGAGGCCGCGCGTGTGCGCGGTCTCTCTGCTTTAGGCGCTCAGGCGCGTCGCTATTTGGGAAAGTTAACTATCCGACGACTTTAGCTCCTCGATCATCCTTTTGTCTGCTTCATCCCCTGATGGGCTCGACGAGAGCCATGCGGTGAGGATTTCGTCGGCGATCGCCGGGGTCGTCGAACGGATCGAGAGCGCGAGAACGTTCGCATCGTTCCAGAGTCGCGCGCCGCGCGCGGTCTCCGCGTCGTTGCAGAGCGCGGCGCGTGCCCCATGAACTTTATTGGCGGCGATCGCCACGCCCGTGCCGGTCCAACAGCAGACGACGCCTTGCGCGCAATCGCCACGCGCGACAGCCTCCGCGACCGCGCGGCCGACGCTCGGCCAGTCGCTACGAGCAGCCGAATCGAGCGCCCCGAACAGCACCGGCTCCTCTCCTCGCTCGCGCAGCCGTTGCGCGAGCGAGGCCGTGAGCTCGCAGGAAAGGTCGCTTCCCAAGGCAATGCGCATGACGTGGAGGTTCGACCGGCGGCGACGGTGATGCTGCTCCGCGACGCCTCGCCGGGGATCGAGGTCTTCATGCTGCGGCGCAGCTCCCATAGCAGGTTCGCGCCCGATGCGTACGTGTTTCCCGGCGGAACGCTCGAGCCGCAAGACGAGGCGGCGTGCGAGCGGGCCGTCGGGATCGACGAGCATCGCCTGCGCCGGCTCTTTCGCGGCGAGCGGGCGCCCGCGCCGAGCGTGCAAGCCGCGATCATGGTGACCGGCGTTCGCGAGCTCTTTGAAGAGTGCGGCGTCCTCTTCGCGTGCGATTCGACGCACGAGCCGGTCGAAGGGTATCGGCGCGAGGATCTTGCGTCGGTGCGCGACCGGCGTCTCTCGTTCGACGACTTTCTCATCGCAACCGAACTCTACGCCGATGCGCGGCCACTGCTGCTCTTCTCGCGCTGGATCACGCCGAAAAGCGAACCACAGCGCTATGATGTCTTCTTCTTCGTGGCTCCTGCGCCGCAAGGGCAGAACGCCGAAGCAGACATGGTGGAGACGCACGACGGCATGTGGCTCTCGCCGCAGGAAGCGGTGCGGCGCAACGATGCAGCAGAGCTGCACGTCGTCTTTCCGACGCGAAAGCACCTCGAGCGCCTGCAAGCGTTCGAGAGCGTTGCTGCCGTTATGGACTTTGCTCGCACGAAGCCCATCGTGACGGTGACCGCCGACAGCATTGCGGAAGCGGCATTTGGCTTACCCGCCGAACTCGAGAATGCATGGTAAGCGACTCGCACATCACGCTCGTACGCGCGCCCAACGCGTCACCGATGACGCTCTCGGGGACGAACTCCTATCTCGTCGACTCCGGCGGCGGCGAAGCGCTGGTCATCGATCCCGGTCCGCTCGACGAACGGCACGTTGCCGCCCTCATCGACGCCGCGCGACGGCGCGATTTACGCATTGCGGCGATCGCCGTCACACATGGGCACCCCGATCACGCGCCCGCTGCAGCGCCGCTCGCGCGTGAGAGCGGCGCCCCCGTGCACGCACATCCGCGTTCTGCGGTTCCACACGATCGCGATCTTCCGCTCGATGGCGAGCTGCGCGTCGGCGAGCTCGCGTTGCGCGTCATCGACGCGCCTGGACACACCTTCGATCACGTCGTCCTTTATGAAGACCGCGCGCGGACGCTCTTCACCGGCGATACGATTCTCGGCGAAGGCAGCGTCGTGATCGCGCCGCCCGGCGGCGCGATGCGCCCATACCAGCGAACGCTCGAGCGGCTTACACGCGAGTTTCCCGATGCACGCACGATCCGCGGCGGGCACGGGCCGCTCGTCGACGACGCGCAAGCAAAGATTGCAGAGTACATAGCACATCGCAGCGAGCGGGAGCGGCAATTGGTCGAGACGCTCGAGCGCGGGCCGCAGAGCATCCCAGAGCTCGTCGCCCGCATTTACGCCGAGACGCCGAAGGCGTTGTGGCCGGCGGCGGCTCGACAGCTCTTGGCCCACCTGGAAGCGTTGGTGAGCGAAGGCAGCGTCGCGATGACGCCGCTCGAGCGCCCGCTTACGCCTGACGAGCAGGCGATGCTCAATCCTGCGTGGGCGACATTTGTCGATGCGCGGCTTGCCGAGCTGCTCGAGGCGGAGCTCGGAACCGAGTATCGAATCGAGCGGTTGCAATTATACAGCCTGCCATGACGAACACCATCTACGAACGCGTTGCGAGCGTCATTCCTGCGGCCGAATGGGCCCTCTTCGAGCCGTATGTCAACGCCATCAACGCGCTAAAACGTGAGAGAAACGCCGTGATTCTCGCGCACAATTACCAGACGCCGGAGATATTCCACGGCGTCGCCGATATCGTCGGCGACTCGCTCCATCTCGCACGCGCGGCGCGACGCGCCGAAGCCGACGTAATTCTCGTCTGCGGCGTCTACTTCATGGGAGAGACGGCAAAACTGCTCAATCCCGAGCGAACCGTGCTCGTCCCCGACAAGAAGGCGGGCTGCTCGCTCGCCGAATCGATCACCGCAGCCGACGTGCGTGCGCTGAGAGAGCGCTATCCCGGTGTTCCCGTCGTCGCCTACGTCAACACCACCGCCGCGGTAAAAGCTGAGTCCGACATTTGCTGCACGTCGTCCAATGCCGTTCGCATCGTTGAATCGCTCGGCGTGCCGCGCGTCATCGTCCTCCCGGACGAGTTTCTCGCTGCGTACGTCGCCGCGAATACATCCGTCGAGATCATCTCCTGGAAAGGGCGTTGCGAGGTGCACGAGCGCTTCCGCGGCATCGACGTCGAGCGGCTGCGTGAGGATGACGACGGACTCGTCGTGATCGCACATCCCGAATGCCCACCCGATGTCATCGAAGCATCCGATTTTGCCGGCTCGACGTCGCAGATGGTCGAGTTCGTTCGAGCCCACCAGGATCGGCGCGTCGTGCTCTTGACGGAGTGCTCGATGAGCGATAACGTCGTCGCGGAGTTCCCGAACGTCGAGTTCGTTCGGCCCTGCAACCTCTGCCCGCACATGAAGCGCAACACGCTCCCCAAGATCCTGCGCTCGCTGCAGACGATGCAGGAGGAAGTCTTCGTCGAGTCATCCGTGCGCGTGCGCGCGGTACGTGCGATCGACGCAATGCTCGCGATGTGAGCGACCTCTTTCTCGACGCTTTCCTTCGGGCGGCGCTCCGCGAAGATCTCGGCGGCGCAGGCGATCTCACAACGGAGGCGACGGTTGCAGCCGGTGCGCTCGGCGGTGCCGTCGCAGTTGCTCGGCAGCCTGGGATCGTCTCGGGTATCGAGCCCTTCCTGCGAACGTTTACGCTGCTCGATCCGCGCATCGAAGCGGAGCGTCACGTCGATGACGGCGCTCGCGTCGAAGCTGCGTCCCCGATCGTAACGCTGAGCGGCCCACTTCGCGGAATCCTCTCCGGCGAGAGAACGGCGCTGAACCTCCTTTGCAGGCTCTCGGGCATCGCGACCGCGACACGCGGTTACGTCGACCTCGTCGCCGGGACGCGTGCTCGGATCGTCGATACGAGGAAGACGACGCCCGGTATGCGCGCACTCGAGAAAGCGGCCGTTCGCCACGGCGGCGGTCACAATCACCGGTTTGGGCTCTACGACGCAATCCTCGTGAAGGATAATCACGTTGCGATCGCAGGCGGCGTTGCACAGGCCGTCCTCGCCGCTCGCAACCATGCGGGGCATGCGGTGAAGATCGAGGTCGAGATCGACTCCATCGAGCAGCTCGACGAAGCGCTCGCCGCCGGCGTCGATAGTATTCTACTCGACAACTTCTCGCTCGAGACACTGCGCGAGGCCGTGAAGCGCGTGGACGGCCGGGTGACTCTCGAAGCATCCGGCGGCATCGACGAATGCAACGTTCGCGCGATCGCCGAAACCGGCGTGGACATCATTTCGATCGGAGCGCTCACCCACAGCGTCAAGGCGCTCGATATCGGCCTCGACATCCCCATGGCGTAAGCGCAGCGTCACCAGCGAAGGACGATCTTGCCTAACTGCTCCGTCCTGTCCATGCGATGCAACGCGGCGACGACCTCGCTCATCGGAAACACGCGATCGACTGCCGGCTTCAAGCCGTGGTCGAAAAGCTTCAGCATCGCGCGAAAGTCCTGAGGGCTCCCCATCGTCGACCCGAGGATTGACAGCTCGTTCCAAAAGAGAGGGAAGAGGCGAATCGTCGAGTCGGGGTGGGTACCACCATACATGACGACGCGCCCGCCGGGTCGTAGCGCACCGAGCGCCTTCGCAAGTGTCTCGCCACCCGAGGAATCGACGACGAGATCGACCGGCCCGCTCTTCTTCAGTTCTTTCTCCCAACCGGCGTTCGTGTAGTTCAGCGCGAGGTCGGCGCCGAGCGCTCTGGCACGTTCCAGCTTCTCCTCGCTGCTCGAGGTGACGATCGCGCGAGCGCCGGCGTGCTTTGCGAAGAGCAACACGAATGTCTGCACGCCGCCGCCGACTCCCGGGATGAGCACGCTCTCACCGCTTCGCAGTCCGGCGCGCGTGAAGAGCGCGCGATAGGCCGTGAGCCCAGCAAGCGGAATCGCCGCAGCCTCTTCCATTGAAAGCGCCTGCGGCTTCGGATAGACATTCTCCGCCGGGACGCTC
>JASHTE010000149.1 GCA_030040695.1 Vulcanimicrobiota bacterium
CGACCCGAGCGCGCCGGCATCGCTCTCGCCCTCAGTCCTTCAGGCGCTGTTGCGCGACGAGCTCGGGTTCGGCGGCGTCTGCTTCACGGACTGTCTGGAGATGGGCGCCGTGGCGCAGAGCATCGGCAGCGTCGATGCCGGCTTGCGCGCGCTGCGCGCCGGAGCGGACGGACTGCTCGTAAGCCATCAACCGCAACTCGCGGCTGCGATTGCCGAACGCATCGCGCGCGCCGTCGAAGAGAACGAGCTCTCGCGCGAGCGTCTCGACGAAGCTGCGCAGCGCATGCACTCGCTGCGCGAGCTCCTCCAACCGCCGCTTCCGCTGTGAACGCAGCGTACGGCACGGTAGACGCGCTGCTCCGTGAGGCAACCGGACGCGTCTTCACGGGGGCCGTAGCGCGCATCGAGTGCGGCGGGCACGTTGTCTTCGAGAACGCTTACGGCGTCACACGGTTGGATGTGGCGCAACGGCCGGTCTACGTCGACACCCGCTTCGACCTTGCTTCGCTAACGAAGCTCTTCGTCGCGACCCTCGCACTGTACGCCGTGGCGCGCCGCAGGCTCGCGCTCGACGAAGAGCTTGCCCGCGGCATCACTCCGCGAATGCTGCTGGCGCACGACTCGGGGATGGATTCCGGAGCGGACTACCGCGTGCTGCTCGATCAAAACGTCGAGGAGTTTGCGCTTACCCTGCCGCTCGTCGCGAAACCCGGCGAGCATGTCATTTACAGCGATCTCGGTTTCATCGCGCTCGGCGCACTGCTCGAACTTCGTGCGGGGGAATCGCTCGCCTCGCTCGTGCGCGTCTTCGGTTCCTCATCGCTCGGCTTCCGGCCGCGCGGCGAGGAACGCTCCATGATTCCGGCAACCGAAGACGACGGTTGGAGGGGACGCGTGCAGGGCGTCGTGCATGACGAAAAAGCCTATCTGATGGGCGGTGTCGCCGGGCACGCTGGTCTCTTCGGAACCGCCGCGGACGTTGCGCATCTTACCGAGATTTATCTGGGATCGCTCTGCGGCCGCGAACATCATGAACTGCCTCTCGAGCTCGTGAGCGAGGCGACGCAAGAGCAAGCGTCGGATCCCGTGTTGAGGCGCGGCCTCGGCTGGGCGCTAAAGACGAACGACGAGAACTCGTGTGGTCCGCTCTTCTCGCGCGAGAGCTTTGGACACACGGGCTTCGTCGGCACGTGCGTGTGGGCCGATCCGCACCGCGACCTCCAAGGAGTGCTCCTGACGAATAGCGTCTACTTCGGAAGGAGCGACACGCGAGATTTCCGCGCCGCTTTCTACGGAGCGGCCGCGCAAGCCTCAGGGAGGGCATGAGGCAGTGATCGCCGTCGGCCTCATGAGCGGAACATCGCTGGACGGCATCGATGCGGCGCTCGTCGAGCTCATGCCGCGCGACGACGGCTACGCAATCGAGCTTCTCCGCTTTCAGACACTGCCGTTTGAGCGCGAGCTGGCGGAGGAACTCGTCGTCGTTCTGCCTCCACGACACGGCAGCGTGGAAGAGGTTGCGCGTTTGCACCATCGTCTCGGTCAAGCCTTCGCATCGGCGGCATGCAGCGTCCTGGACGGCGAGCGTGTGGACTACGTCGCTTCGCACGGTCAGACGATCTTTCACGACGGTGAGAGCTGCGTCACCCTGCAGATCGGCGATGCCTTCGTCATTCGCGAGGCGGTGGGGGCGACCGTCTGTTATGATTTCCGCAGCGCCGACTGCGCTGCCGGCGGAACGGGCGCGCCACTCGTGCCGTTCGTCGACGCCCTGCTCTTCGGTGCCCGGCGTGAGAATCGCATTGCGGTCAACATCGGGGGCATCGCAAATCTCACGCTCTTACCGAAAGGCGGCGCAGTGGCGAGCGCGTTCGACGCTGGTCCGGGGAACATGCTGATCGATCTGTTCATCGCGCAGCGGACGGATGGCGCCGAGCGCTTCGATCGCGACGGCGCATGTGCCGCGCGAGGTACGGTCCACGAACCACTGCTCGAGCGAATGCTCGCGGATCCGTATTTCGCCGCACCGCCACCGAAGAGCACCGGGCGAGAGCGGTTCGGTGCGCAGTTCTTAGCGGCCCATCCGGGAGTTGAGGCGTTGGGCCTCGATGACGGACTCGCGACGCTCACCGAGGTCACCGCCGCCGTGCTTGCCCGCGCGATCGAACACTCGGGGCTGGAGCATCCGCACGTTATCCTCTCCGGCGGCGGAGCGCACAACCGCACATTGATAACGCGTCTGCAGGCACGGCTCCCGGACGCGAACGTCGAACGATCCGATGCGATGGGAGTTCCGGCCGATGCAAAGGAGGCGATGGCGTTCGCCGTTCTCGGCTATGAAACGTTGCGCGAACGTGTCGCAAACGTGCCGCGCGTAACCGGCGCGCGTCGCGGCGTTCCGCTCGGCGCCATCGCGCCGTACGAGCTGAAGGCGCTGCTCCAAAAGGTGCAGCGGGAGCTCTCGCCGGCATGAGTCGTGGCCTCCCCGATACCGAAGCGATAGCCGAGTCTGGTAGCGACCTCGACCGCCTCTCTCCCGATGCGCTTGTCTCCCGGCTCGTCGAAGCGCAGCGCGACGTTGTGGACGCCGTATATGCCGAGCGTGAAACGATCGCTCGCGTCGTCGAGGAGATTGCAAGGCGACTGGAGCGCGGCGGACGCCTTCACTACGTTGGGGCGGGGACGAGTGGGAGGCTCGCAACACTCGATGCGGCGGAGATGGTGCCGACGTTCGGCATCGAGCCCGAGCTGATTCACGCCCACATCGCGGGCGGAGCGAGTGCACTCGTACGTGCAGTCGAAGGAGCGGAGGACGATCCCGCAGAGGGCGGAGAGGCGATGGGCGACGTGACGGCAGACGACGCCGTGCTCGCGATTTCCGCAAGCGGAGGCGCGCCGTTCGTCATCGGCGCGCTCGCGGCGGCCCGCGAGCGTGGCGCCTTCACGGCCGCAATCGTCAATAGCGAGGCGGCGCCTCTCGCCGACGCGGCGGAACGCGTCATTCTCTTGCGCACCGGCGCGGAGCCGATCGCGGGCTCGACGCGCATGCGTGCCGGAACCGCACAGAAGATCGCGCTGAACACGATCTCGACCGCGACGATGGTGTTGCTCGGGAAGGTCTACGAGAATCTGATGATCGACGTCGTCGCGACGAACCGCAAGCTTCGCGCGCGCGCATGCAGGCTCGTGCAGCGGCTTACCGGAGTCGATGAGGCCCGGGCTGCCGAGTTGCTGAGAGCCGCCGGCGGCAGGGTGAAGTGCGCGATCGTCATGCAGAGGCGCGGCGTCGATGCGGAGCAAGCACGAGCCCTCCTCGATCATCGGCATGGCCACCTGCGAGATTTGATGTGATGCTCGCCTCTGCGCTTCTCGCGACGATCGTCTTCGTTCCGATGGATGATCGCCCGGTTACGCTGCAGCTTCCCGTGCTTCTCGGACGCATTGCCGGGCGTAGCGTCGTGACGCCGCCTCGGCAGACTCTCGGCCACTACCTACAATCCGGCTCTCCGGATGCGATTATTGCGTGGCTGAACGCGCACGCGCCGCCGAATGCGAGCGACCTCGTGCTCTCGACCGACATGCTCGAGTACGGCGGTCTCTTGCCCTCGCGCACTCCGGAGGCGAGCTATGCAACGGCGGCAATGCGCACGCGCGAGTTCGCGTTGCTCCGCGCTGAGTACCCGCGCGCGTGGATCGCCGCCTTCGGCACGGTAATGCGGCTCGCGCCAACCGGCATCCCGGCGATTGGGCCCGGCTCGACCTACTTCGCCTCCGGCGCCACCTGGCAGTATCTGTGGGAGTACGCGAACCTGCATGACCCGCTCTTGCCGAGTGAGGAGGCGCGGGCGGCGCAGCTCCGCACGCTCGCGGGGCCCGCGTTCGACGATTACATTGCCGACCGCAGCCGCGATCTTGCGATCGATCGCTTTCTCGTACAGCTTGCTGCCCCTGGCGGTCCGATCGATCGTCTCGTTCTCGGCCAAGATGACGCCGGGCCGGTTGGTATCGACGTTCCCGATCGCGAGACGCTTGAGAGCGACGTCGCGAGGCTCGGCGCGCAGGAGCGCGTCTCGATCGAACCCGGCGCCGATGAGCTCGGCATGGCGCTCGTCGCGCACGCGCTCGCTCGTGGTGCCAATTGGCAGCCGCGCATCGCGGTGCGCTACTCAGCGCCCGACGGAGCGAGCGCACAGGATCCGCTCGAGTATGGCCCGATCTCGGTCGCGATCGGCCATCTGATCGTACTCTGCGGCGGGATCGAGGACGAAGTTAACCCGCAAATCGTACTGTTCGTGCGCGTGCCGGGAACGAACGCGGCCCACGACGATGCCTTTATCGCCGCCATGCAGTCGGAGGAAGGGGCTGGGCGCTCCGTTGCGCTCGCCGATCTTACCTACCTCGAAGGAGGCGGCGATCCGGGGTACGCGGTGCAGGGTGCCTTCGCACAGCGGATCCTCGCCGACGGCGTCGCCACACACCTCGACGCCTACGCCTCGTGGAACACGAACGCAAACACTGTGGGAACCGCGCTCGCCGAGGCAGTCGCCGCGGGAGCGGGCCGGCGCACCGGGACGTACGACGATCTCGCACATCGTGAGTTCACGTTCATGCGCTTCGTCGACGATTATGCCTACCATGTGGACGTTCGCCCACTCCTCAACGCGCAGCTGACCGCGCGCGGAGTCGACCACATGATCTTGCTGCCGCCCGACGATGCCGCGGTCGCGTCAGAGAACCGCGCGCTGCTCTGGAATGGCGCGCAAAGCATCTTGGCGCAGCTGTACCCGAATTATCATATCGCCGCGATGCAGATAACGCTTCCTTGGGATCGAACATTCGAGACCCAGATCGACGTAGGCATCGCCCCGAATCTTAGGGAATAAGGGAGCGTCCATGCAAATCGCAAAGCACGTTCCTTGGCTGCGTCGTCCGAACTGGGCAAACCGCGCGGCCCTCATCGCCATTCACGTTTGCGCGCTCGCGGCACTCTTGCCGCAGTTCTTCTCGTGGTCGGCGCTGATCGTCGCCGTCGTCCTGACGTATCTCACGGGCGCGCTCGGCGTGACGCTCGGTTACCATCGGACGCTCACGCACCGCTCGCTGCGCTTGCGCTGGGGGCTCGAGTACGTCGTTGCAACGCTCGGAACCCTAGCGATGCAGGGTGCTCCGATCGAGTGGGTGGCGACGCATCGTGTGCACCACGCGCACTCGGATCACGCCGGCGACCCGCACACGACGCGTCATGGCCTCGGCTGGGCCCATGTGAAGTGGCTTCTCTTCAAGAACAAGTACGTGCCGTCGCGACTGGAGCGGGCGCGCCACTGCCCGGATCTCGTTTCCGACCCCTACTACCGTGCGCTCACGTACCTTGCGGTTCCGCTTCAGATCGCGCTCGGGCTTGTGCTCTTTGCGATCGGCGGCTGGCCGTGGGTGGTTTGGGGCGTCTTCGTGCGCCTCGTCTTCACCTACCACTCGACGTGGTTCGTCAACAGTGCCTCGCATTGGGCCGGGTATCGCACCTTCAAAACGCACGATCGGTCCACGAACTCGTGGTGGGTCGCGCTCATGTCATTTGGTGAGGGCTGGCACAACAACCACCATGCCTTCCCGTTCTCTGCGCGCCACGGTCTCGCGTGGTTCGAGATCGATGTGACGTGGTGGCACATCAAGCTCTTGCGGATGCTTCGTCTCGCCGACAGCGTTCGCGTTCCGACGAAGGCGATGATCGAGCGCTTCGCCGTTCGGCCGCTGTTCGTTCGCAAAGCCGTCAGAACGATCCGTTAAAGCCCCTCGGCAGCGCGAAGTGTCGTCGAGGCGGGCTCGCAGAGCTCGATGAGCACGCCGCCGGTGGATTTCGGGTGTAGAAAGGCGATGCGGTTGCCGTGCGCGCCGCTGCGCGGGTGCTCGTCGATGAGGCGGATGCCTTGCGCTTTGAGCTTCGCGAGCGTGGCTTCCAGATTCTGGACGCGATACGCGGTGTGATGCAGCTTCATCGCTGACTCGCCGCGGTAACGCGCAACCGGAGACGTGGGATCGAGAGGAAGGAGAAGCTCGATTACCGACGTGCCGGCGCGCAAGCCGATTGCCTCGACCCCTTGATCTTCGATCCTCTCGCGATAGATTTCTTCGAATCCGAGCTTTCTCGTGTAGAGATCGAGCGCTGCGTCCACGTCGGCGACGACGATCGCGACGTGATCGATCGCCCACGATCCGTTCACGCGACGCCTTCCTTGGCGCGGTACACGCCGAAGACGCTCCGCAGCACGTCACAGATCTCGCCGAGCGTCGCACCTGCATCGACCGCGTCGACGAAGGCGGGCATGAGATTGTCGCTTCCGCTCGCAGCGCGCTTGACGTCGGCGAGGGCACTCTCGACAGCGGAGGCGTTGCGAGCTTTTCGAAACGCGTGGAGCCGTTCGATCTGCTCCCGTTCGACGCGCTCATCGATACGCTGAAGGGGCGGAGTCGACGCGCTCGCCGCGTCGGCGAAGGCGTTGACGCCGACGACGACGCTTTCGCCTCGTTCGATCGCCTGTTGCGCGGCATAAGAGGAATCGGCGATGCGGCGCTGCATCCAGCCGCTCTCGATCGTAGCGACCGCGCCGCCGAGCGCGTCGACCTCGGCGATAAGTGCCTCGGCCCGTTCGATGAGTGCATTCGTAAGCGACTCGACGTAGTACGACCCAGCGAGCGGGTCGACGACGTCGATGACACCGCTTTCGTAAGCGATGATCTGCTGCGTTCGTAAGGCGAGCGTTGCACTCTCCTCGGTTGGAAGCGCCAGCGCTTCATCCTTGCCGTTCGTATGCAGCGACTGTGTGCCTCCGAGCACGGCTGCGAGCGCCTGGAGGGCAACGCGGACGACGTTGTTCTCCGGCTCTTGTGCGGTGAGCGTCGAGCCGCCGGTTTGCGTGTGAAAACGAAGTCGCTGGGACGCCGGGTCGTCGCAGCCGAATTCGTCGCGTACGATGTGCGCCCATAGGTAGCGCG
>JASHTE010000150.1 GCA_030040695.1 Vulcanimicrobiota bacterium
GGCGTTGCTGCTTGCCGGGCTGCCGCCGAAAATTCCAGGCTCGACCGTCAACCGGCTCTGCGGCTCGGGCATGGATGCGGTTGCGATCGTCGCGCGCGCGATCGCTGCAGGCGAGATCGAGATCGGCCTTGCAGGCGGCGTCGAGTCGATGAGCCGTGCACCCTTCGTGATGCCGAAAGCGACCGGAGCATTCTCACGAGAGCACGCGATGTACGACACGACGATCGGCTGGCGCTTCGTCAACCCCATCATCAAAGAGCAGTACGGCATCGACAGCATGCCTGAAACGGGCGAGAACGTCGCTGAAGAGTTCCACGTCTCGCGCCCGGACCAAGACGCGTTTGCGCTACGGTCGCACGAGCGCGCGATTGCCGCGATGCAGACGGGGCGCATGGCGGAGGAGATCGTCCCCGTCACGATCGCGCAGAAAAAGACGGCGTCGATCGTCGATCGGGATGAGCACCCGCGTGCCGACACATCGCTCGACGCTCTTGCGAAGCTGCCGACGCCCTTTCGCCCGGGCGGCACGGTCACAGCGGGAAACTCCTCGGGGGTCAACGACGGCGCCGCGGCGCTGATCGTCGCGTCGGAGAACACCGTTTCGCGCTACTCGCTCAGGCCGCGCGCACGCATCGTCGCCGCGGCGACCGCAGGAGTAGAGCCGCGCATCATGGGCATGGGTCCGGTCGCTGCGACGCGCAAGCTGCTCGCTCACACGAAGCGGTCGATCGCAGACTTCGACCTCGTCGAGCTCAACGAAGCGTTCGCCTCGCAATCGCTTGCGTGCTTGCGAGAGCTCGGCCTACCGGACGATTCGCCGCACGTCAATCGCAACGGTGGCGCGATTGCGCTCGGCCATCCGCTCGGCATGAGCGGCGCGCGCCTCGTTCTCACTGCCTCGATCGAGCTCGCTGCGAAGCGAGCAGAGCGCGCGCTCTGCACGATGTGCATCGGCGTTGGCCAGGGCATCGCGATGGAGCTGGAAGCGATCTAGGTGCGCTTCGCCGTCGCGGGATTTGTTTCGGCACTCATTCAGCTAGGACTCGCGATTCTCGGACTTGGCGGCTTCGGTGCACTGAGGAGCCGTCCCGCGGTTCTTGCGATGTTCTCCGTGACGATCGTCCTCATCGTGATCTCGCTCTTCAGCGCTGGCAATCTCAGCGCCGGCGAGGAGGAGGACCGTAGCAATCGATGGGCGGTTGGCGTCTTCGTCGCACTCGGACTCCTTCTCGCCTATCTCTCACCGCTCAGCGATCGCAATAACGTCCTCACGATCGATAGAGAGACGACGCGGTGGATAGGGCTCGTGATATATACGCTCGGCGGATGCCTGAGACTGTGGCCGGTCTTCGTCTTGGGGTCGCGCTTCAGCGGCCTGGTTGCGATCCAGCATGGCCACAAGCTCGTCACCACCGGTATCTATCGCTACGTTCGCAATCCGAGCTACGTCGGTATGCTGATTGGCTCCCTCGGATGGGCGCTCGTCTTTCGTTCGGGTGTCGGTATCATCATTACGGTGCTGCTGCTCGTACCGTTGGTTCCTCGCATGAGCGCCGAGGAGCGCTTACTGTCACGGCACTTTGGCGCTGAATACGATCGCTACCGCGCGCGCACGTGGAGGCTCGTACCGGGAATCTACTGAGCCAAGTGGAACGCGGCCTGGCTCGCATAGGACTGCCACGTGACCGCGGCGAGGCCGCCCGCGGTCGCGAGGTACCAGAAACCGACGCCGAGCCGCGCGGCGATCTGCGGCGCGCGCAAGCCTTGGATGATTCGACCGCCGTCGAACGGCACGAACGGTATCATGTTGAAGAGATTGAGAAACGCGCTAAACGACGCACACGCGAACCAGAAGCGGTCGTGTAGCGTCGTGCCGAGCGCATAGCAGAGTGCCGCCAAGCAGAACCCAGTCAATGGTCCTGCGAGTGCGATATACGCCCCTTGCTCCGGGTTGCGCGGTATTGCTCCCGCGGTGTAAGCGCCGAGGAACGGAACGAAGACCGGAAGGCGGACCGGTAAACCGTAGGCGCGAAAGGCGAAGTAATGCCCGAGCTCGTGGCCTAGGATGAGTAGGACGAGCGCCAATCCGAACTGCCAGCCGAAGGCGACGGCGTAGAGCCAGAGTGTTAGGAGCAGCGTCCAGCTCGACGCGAGGATCTTGACAACCACGAAGAGCGCTTTGAACTTCAGGGCGAACGCCGCCACCGCGGCCGCGATCGCACCGATGCCGCCGGCGGTCCTGGCTTTCTTGGGCGGCTCCTGCTCGGATTCGGGGGGCTCTGGTTGCACGTCGTGAGGCGTACGACGCCGCGCATTCTCATCCTCGGCGGCGGATTTGCGGGAATCGCGGTTGCCTCGCGTCTGGAGAGGCGGCTGCGCGCGGGCGAGGCGAGCATCACGTTGCTGAGCCGCGAGAACTTCTCCGTCTTTACGCCGATGTTGCCGGAGGTTTGCTCGGGAGCGCTCGAGGTGCGACACATCGTGACGCCGATCCGCTCGCAGCTGCGGCGCACGACGTTCGTCCTTGCGGACGTGGGAGGCGTGGACATCGCGGCGCGAACGGTCCAGTTGACGCACGCCCTCACCGGCGAGCGAGAGACGCTCCCATTCGATCACCTCGTCATCGCGCTCGGCTCGGAGACGTCGACATTCGGTGTACCGGGCGTGCGTGAGCATTCGTTTGCACTGAAGACGCTCGAAGATGCAGCGTTGCTCCGTAATCGCCTCGTGTGGCTGCTCGAAGCCGCCGACGCGACGCGCGACGCCGCCGAGCGGCGCAGGCTCCTGACGATTACGATCGTCGGCGGAGGATTCACCGGCGTGGAGACTGCAGGCGAGATCGTCGAGTTGTTCGCAAGCGTCGTGCGCTTCTATCCCAACATTGCGCCGAGCGAGGTTCGGGTCGTGCTCGTCGAGGCCGAAACGGCGCTCCTGCCCGGTCTGCCCTCGCGGATGGGGGCGTACGCTGCGCGCCGTCTCGCGGCACGAGGCGTCGTGGTGAAGACGGGAAGTGGAGTCACGCGCGCGGACGCGCAGGCACTCGAGCTCCAGCACGGGGAGCGCATCGAGACGGCGACTATTATCTGGAGCGCAGGCGTCACCCCGTCACCGGCGGTCGCTGGTGCGTCATTGCCGCTCACGAAGCGTGGCGCCGTTATCGTCGAATCGGATTTATCGGTGCGAGCGCACGCCGGCATTTGGGCCGTCGGTGACTGCGCGGCGATTCCCGAGGAGGACGGAGGCGTCTACCCGCCGACGGCGCAGCACGCGATTCGCGAAGGCCCGCTGCTCGCGGACAACATCGTCGCGGTATTGCGCGGGAGGCCAACGCGGCCATTTCGTTTCCGCTCGCTCGGTATGATGGCATCCCTCGGCGCGCGCAAAGCCGTCGCGCAACTGCCGGGCAATCGCGTTCTCACGGGATTTCCCGCATGGTTCCTCTGGCGCACGTACTACTTGCTGCGTCTCCCCGGCCTCGACCGTAAAGTGCGCGTCGCCTTCGACTGGACGCTCGACATGGTGTTCCCGCGCGACGTCGCGGAGCTGCGCGTCTACCGCCGTCTGCCGTCAGAGGTTCCCTAGTGCGCAATCGCACCCATCCGCCACGTCGCAACGAAGGCGCGAAAGACGACCGGAAACTCGGCGTGCACGAAACGAACGCTGCGGCCGCCGGTCCGAGTGAAACCGGGAATCGTCGCTGCGAGATCGGCCTGCGCCGCCGTCACCAGCTGCACATCGAGCGTGAGCGGTGACGCGAAGCGGTACGGCTTCGCTCGATGTGCCTGGGTAATCGCATCGCGTGCCGCGTCGCGGATCACCGCTTGTGCCGCCTGCGGCGTAAGCGAGTCCGCGGCGAAGCTGCCGATGGACTCTTTGACGACGGCGCCGCGCACCCACGGCATCTGCCGCTGTACGCCTTCGACCGTCGTGCGGTCTCCCGTGACGAGAAGAAGGGGCACACCGTAGTACCCGAGCAATCCGGCGTTGATCGTTGCCTCGCTGCACGCGACGTCGTTGACGCGGACCTCGTAGATCACCGAGGGCGTGTACGTATGACAGAGCACGGCGTTCTCGTCGCCGATCGCCCCGTGGTATCCAATGAAGAACGCCCCGGCAAAGCCGCCGTCGGCGTTTTGCACCATCGAGTACGGTTTACGATTGCCGAAGATGACGCGCACATCGGGGGGAAGCTCCTCGAAGAGAAGGTTGTGCATCGGGCCGTGCGAGTCGTTGACGAGGACCTCACTCGCGCCCGCGAGACGCGCGCCCTCGATCGCCGCGCGCACCTCCTGCGTGTAGTAGCGACGGTAGGTCGCGTACTCGGGATGCGGCGTCCGTGCGTCCACTTGCTGCCACGCCGTTACGCCGGCGATGCCCTCCATGTCGCTCGAAATGTAGAGTTTCATCGCGCCGTGCTCGAGGCGCCGCCGAGCCGCATTGCGGCAACGTAGGCGCGGTAGGCAGACTCGTAGTCGTCGGCGAGGAAACGCAGGGTCCGTCCGTTCACCCGCTCGAACCCCGGCATCAGCTCGATGAAATCGGCGGCCTCGACCTGCGCGGCTTCGAAGAGCATCTCGACCGGTCCGGGGAACGTGAACGGCTTCGCTCGCGCAATACGTCCCATTGCCTCGCGAGCGCCGGCGTGAATCGCGCTCTGTGCGGCAACCGGCGTCAGCGTCGAGATCGCGTAGAAGCCGATCGCCTCCTTCACCTCGACGCCAACCGCCCAGGGAAGCGCACGCAGCGTCTCGCGGACGATGGTACTGTCCCCGGTGATGAGAGCAACCGGAATCCCGCGCGAACCCGCGAGCGCCGCAACGAGCAGCGCCTCGCTACACTCGGTGCCGTTCATCGTCACCCGGTAGACGTCTTGGCTCGACGTATGCGCGAGAACCCCGTCGCGATCGCCGCTCTTCGCGTGATAACCGGTAAGAAAGACGACGTCGACGCCGGGCTCGATTCTCTCTGCCATGG
>JASHTE010000151.1 GCA_030040695.1 Vulcanimicrobiota bacterium
ACGATCTCGCCGAGCAGCTTCTCCTGCGCGCTCGGTGAGGCGACGGGGATCTCGATGCGGCGATCCGTTCCGTCTTCGAGCTCGAGCGTCAGCTCGAGCGCACCGGTGCGACGTCCGCAGCGCTCCAAATCGGCGCAGAGCTGCGCGAGGACGAGGCGCAGCGCGAAAAAGAGTTGCGCCTCTTCTTCCACTCGTCCCTCGCCGAAACTCGCCGCTTCGATAACGACCCGCTGCGCGCGTGGGAGGAACGGCGTGCGATCCTCACCCCGTGCCGCCGCATGCCATTGCGCAGCGCGTATGCCAAAGCGGCGTACGAAGGGTCCGTGCGGGAGGCGCGCGAGCTCGCCGAGCGTCATGACACCGAGCATGCGAAGGCGCTCGCGCAGCCGCTCGTCGAGATCGAGCAGCTCGACCGAGCGCGGTGCGAGAAACGCCGCTTCTTCCCCGGGATTGCAGATCGTGCCGTCGCTCGTTCTCGCCGCAACGTGTGCGGTGAACTTATCGGCAGCCACGCCGATGGAGAGGGGAACCCCAAAGGGCGCGAGGCACGTGCGCACATGCGCGATCCATGAACCGGGCTCTCCCGGCATGCCGCGCATGTCGAGATAGGCGAGGCCAACGCGCGCGTCATCGACGAGCGGAGAGACCTCGTCGAGTGCGTCGAGCATCATCTCCCATAGCGGTGCCGACGCTTCTGCGTCGGTGAGCACGCAGAGCAGGATCGACTGCGAGGGCGTTAGCGTAGGCACCGCACGTGCACGCTTTCATGGCGGATGCGAAGGCGCAGCTCCCGATCGTCGGCGCGCTCGCAGTGCACGCGCATCCCCGCAATTGATGCAAGCTCGCAAGATGGCTGCGTCGTGACGACGAGGAGCAGCACGTTGCTTTTGCGCGCAAGGACCGCAAGGCGCGTCCAGAGCGCAGCGCGCAACGGCGGCGCATCGAGCGCAATGGCACCGCAGGCGCGCGAGCGCAGGAGCGCGTCGGCTGCGCGTGCGGCGATCAGCGGCGTTGTCGCCGAAATAACGAGTAGCCGCTCGAGCACGACTCCCGCCGCGACGAGGTCGGGGGGATAGAGCGCCCCGTTGTCGATCACCGCCGCGAGGCCACGCCGAGTGGCCTGGGCGAGCAGGTGCGCTGCGAGCGCCCAATGCCCTAAAGCCGGCCCCTCCAGCGTCATCAGTGCGCCGGTGGGGAAGCCTATGCCGAGCGCCTCTCGCTTGTCCAGCGCAGTGCCGGCCTGGAGCCGCTCTTTCAGCTCCTCGAAGGCCACTCGCCGCACCGCCGGACCCATGGCCTTCCATGCTATCGAACATATGTTCGATAGTCAAGGCTCGGCGCCACCCCCGGCGTCACGCCGTGGGGGACGTTATTCGTTCGTTTTTCGGGAGACCCAGAGGAGGATGCGGCGCGGGGCGATTCTACTCGAGAGCGCGACGAGGTTGTTCCACAGGCCTGGAATCACGAGATCACGGCCGCGCTGCATGCCGCGGTATCCGGCGAGCGCGACCGCGGCGGCATTGCTGACGGGCTGCACCCTGAAAAGGCGCGTCTGCGTCGCATGCGCGCGGTCCGCAAAGCTCGTAGCGGTGGGACCGGGACAGAGGCATGTGACGGTGACGCCGCTGCCGCGCAGTTCTTCGGCGATCGCTTGCGAGAACGAAATCACGTAGGCTTTGCAGGCGTAGTAGACTGCCATGAACGGACCAGGAAGAAACCCGGCGGTCGAGGCGACGTTGAGTATGCGCCCTGCTTTACGGGCGCACATTTGCGGTAGATAGGCACGGGCGAGTTCGGTCAACGTCAAGACGTCGAGCGTCACCTCTTCGCGAATGCGTTCCTCGGAGGTCTCCTCGAAACGCCCGTTCGTCCCGAAGCCGGCATTGTTGATCAGAACGTCACATTCCGACACACGGGCGAACACCGCCGCAGCCGCGCCGGGTTTGCTCAGATCGAGCGGCAGTGTTTCGACATTGACACCATAACGGTTTTTCAAGTCGGCGGCGATCGCGATCAGCGTATCGGCCGAACGCGCGATCAGCACGAGATCATAGTGATCGGCGGCGAGCAGTTTCGCAAACTCAAGGCCGAGGCCGCCTGACGCCCCGGTGACGATGGCACGACTCAAAGCATCACCATGCGGTGAAGGGCATCAGCAGGCGATTGCGGGGACTGCGCCTGTGCGCTTTGCGTACTCGAGAATGTGGCGATCGCGCGTCATGACGCGCAGGCCGGCAACGATTGCTGTCGCCACGATGAGCCGGTCAGCGGGGTCGCCGTGAAGCTCTCCCGGAAGCGAGCCCGCGGCAAACGCGATCTCACGATTGACCGGCACTTCGCTTGCATCGCTATGCGCAAAGAGTTGATTCACAAAGGCGTTCGGCGAGATCGCAAGCGCAAGCCGACCGCGCCGTGCTAGAGTAGCGATCTCCCATGCGGTCACCGGCGAAAGGAACAGCTCGCGGCGCTCGGCGGCACGCAGGATTTGCGCTCTTGCCTTCGCGCCGAGAGTCGGATCGGCTGTCGCAGACCACACCGCAGCGCACGTGTCGAGCAAAATCACGTAGACTCCGCCTCCCACACCTCGCCGGTTGGTTCGTCGAGCGCTTCAGCGTGAAGCACGCAGCCTTGCAGAAAGCCGACGAATGGTGCCTCCTTCTGTTCCAAGGGCACGAGCCGCACAATAGGCTTTCCACGCTTCGTGACGACGAGGGAGCGCCTCGTTCTTGAGACGTCCTCCATCAAGCTCAGGCATTTCGCTTTGAACTCAGCCGCCGAGATCTCCAGCTCCGCATGGGTGCGTCGCGCTCGCCTAGTGGTCATGTCTAAGTGACCATATCATGTCTTGCCGATGACGGCAAGCACCCGCTCTTCAGCGCGCTGATCGAGCCCGTTTCCAGAAGAAAGCGACGCCGAGCCGCTTAGGCGCTACGGCGAGGGAGTCGCGGCCGGTTCGGTGGGGTTGGCTTTACACGAGTTCGCGGCTTGCACAACCGACTGATCGAGGATGCCGGCGCGGCGATTCGTCTCGGTGCGAAGCCACTCCATCGCATCGATGAGACGAGAGACCGGAGTATGACCCACGGAGCCGGTGATGCCGGGCACGGCGAGCGGGTCCATCTCGTAGGGGTTCTGTTGGATGCCCGCCTGATTCGGATCGACGAGCATTGGGTTCGGTGTCGTTGGGGCCGGTGTCCCGATCATGTCCGCTCCTGTTGCCGCCTGCATGTTCGGATCTTGCAAGCCCTGCGTCTGCATCTCCGCGAGTTGCTGCGTCTGCACGTAGCCGTTGATGATATCGAGCGAAACCGCCTGTGTCGCAAGAACTTTCAATAACTCTTCGCGTAGCTCGTCGAGCTGCTTCTGATCCTCGGTTTGTGGATTCGCCGGGAAGACGCTCGTGTCGTCGAGCTCCCGCTCTGCCGCCTGGATGTTGTTGACGAGCGGCGTTACGAGCTGCTCCAGGTGATAGAGCGTCATGTCGCGTTCGGCGTTATCGGCCCCTGATTGTATGCTGTTGTTGGTATCACTCAGATCGCGGTTGTAGCGTTGGAGGAGCGGAGGGCTCTTGGCGATCGTCTGTTCATTTTGGATCAACATGCCGATCACGGGTCTGACGTTCTTCACGAGCGCGGCACAGAGAGGACGTGCCGTGCCATGGTAGATCACGGGAAGCGGTATCGGCGTGTGGTGCAACATCGGTTTCGGCGTCTGATGCGCCCGGGGCTTCGGCGTGTGGTGCGCTGCAGGCTTTGGCGTCGGTTTGGGCGTCGGCGATGCGGACGTCGACAACGCATAGGAAGGCACCGCCACGAGAAGAGCGGCGATGGCCACGATCGCGAGAATGCCGGCCCGCATGCGGTTTCCTACGACTCGGGCCGCCTCAAGTCCCCTTCTCCGCGCCGATATACCGGATCCACTTGAAGTAGAGCGCGGGCAAGGTCGAGAGATTGTTCGGGTCGCCGTAGACGACGTAGAACTCGTTGTGGGCTTCCAGAAAGTGGAAAGCGAGCGAGACGTTTCCGGCTTCGACGAGGCAGCCGGGGTAGTAGGGATCGTTCTCACACAGAGCGGGCGTCTCGAGCGCGAGCGTCTGGTAGGCGTTTGGCAAGTTCGGCCCGATGATGCGCCGCACGCCCACGTCAAACTGCATCCAACGGTTGATCTGCCAGTCAAGCGAAGCGCGCTCGAGCCACTGCGTCGTCGTCTCCTCGCCCGTGTAGGTGCTCTCATACCGGTCTTCGGAGTCTTGGAGCGTCAAGTGGAAACGCGGCGCGAGCTGGAGCGTCGTCAGGTACGTCCACGCATCGAGCGTTCCGTGGTAGTAGAGACCCGACGAATACTGCACGTACGACGGCGTGTTTGTCGAGGTCGCCGAGCTCTGATTCGTCGCGCCATAGCGATAGCCGATGAGGAAGCCGTTAGAGTCAAATGGGAGATACTCCCCATCTGAGGTACGTACACCCGCGGTGGTCCCGTCGAGCTGCAGCGTTACGAGGTCGCGAAGGTCAAAGCTTAGCTGCTCGCTCGTGAGCGCCTCACCGATCTCGTTCTCGTCGTTGCCGTAACGCGCGTAGAAGTCGAACGCAGTGACATCATGGAGGAGCGACGTCGGCGCAAAATCCCACGTCTTTCGCGCGAAACCCTCATAACCGGCGATGTTGTTGACCTCCACGTAGCCATCGAGCGG
>JASHTE010000152.1 GCA_030040695.1 Vulcanimicrobiota bacterium
GCCGCGTGAGGTAGCCGGAGTCCGCCGTTCGCAGCGCGGTATCCGCGAGACCTTTGCGCGCACCGTGCGTCGAGATGAAGTACTCGAGTACGGTGAGCCCTTCTTTCAGCGAAGCCTTGACCGGGATCTCCAAGATGCGCCCGGATGGATCGGACATGAGCCCGCGCATACCGCCGAGTTGCTTCACCTGGGCGATCGAGCCGCGCGCACCGGACGTTGCCATCATGAAGACGGAGTTGAGCGGGTTCTGCGCCGCTTGCATCGCGCTCGTCACCTCCTCGCTCGCGCGCGACCAGATCTCGATCGTCTTGTTGTACTGTTCATCATCCGAAATGAAGCCTTGCTCGAAGAGGCGGTGGAGATCGTCAATCTCGCCTTGCGCCTTGTCGATGATCTCGTGCTTCTTCTCCGGGACGATGATGTCGTTGATCGACACCGTCGTTCCCGAGAGCGTTGCGTAGTGGAAACCGAGGTCTTTGATCGCGTCGAGGAAACGCGCCGTCTCGGCGTTGCCGTACGTGCGGTAGCAATCCGTGATGATCTTCTTGAGCTCGCCCTTGTCGACGATGCGGTTGATGAACGGGTGATTCCACGCATCCGGAAATGCCTGATTGAAGATGACGCGCCCAGGCGTCGTCTTCACCATCTCGCCGTTGCGGCGCAGATTGATCCACTCCTGAAGCTTCACGTTGCCGGTCTCGTACGCGATGACCGCTTCCTTCATGTCGGCGAACGCCGGCAGCCCCTTGCCGTTGCGCGAGATGTTGTCGTAGTCTTCTTGAACGCTCGCCTTTGCCGGCCCGGTGTACTCCTCGCGTTGGAACGTGAGGTAGTAGAGGCCTAGGACCATGTCCTGGGTCGGGATCGATACCGGATTGCCGTAGGCGGGCAGCAGAATGTTGTTGCTCGAGAGCATCAGGATGCGCGCCTCGGCCTGTGCCCCCGCGGAGAGCGGGAGATGGACGGCCATCTGGTCACCGTCGAAGTCCGCATTATACGGCGTGCAGACGAGCGGGTGCAGATGAATCGCCTTGCCCTCGACGAGGACCGGCTCGAACGCCTGAATGCCCAAACGGTGGAGTGTCGGTGCGCGATTGAGCAGTACGGGGTGTTCTTTGATCACCTCTTCGAGCACGTCCCACACCTCGGGACGAACGCGCTCGACCATACGCTTCGCGCTCTTGATGTTGTGCGCAAGCGATCGATCGACGAGCTTTTTCATCACGAACGGCTTGAAGAGCTCGAGCGCCATCTCTTTCGGCAGGCCGCATTGGTGCAGCTTGAGCGTCGGGCCGACGACGATGACGGAACGCCCCGAGTAGTCAACACGCTTGCCGAGGAGATTCTGACGGAAGCGCCCCTGCTTGCCTTTAAGGATGTCCGAGAGCGACTTCAGCGGGCGATTGTTCGGCCCCGTCACCGGACGGCCGCGCCGGCCGTTGTCGATGAGCGCATCGACTGCCTCTTGCAACATGCGTTTCTCGTTCTTGATGATGATCTCGGGCGCGTTCAACTCGAGCAAGCGCTTCAAGCGGTTGTTCCGGTTGATGACGCGGCGGTAGAGATCGTTGAGATCGGATGTCGCAAAGCGTCCACCGTCGAGCTGCACCATGGGGCGGAGCTCCGGCGCAATGACGGGCACTGCAGCGAGAATCATCCACTCGGGTCGATTGCCGCTCGCGATGAAGGCCTCGACGACTTCGAGGCGCTTGATGACCTTCAGGCGCTTCTGCCCGGAGGTCTCCTTGAACTCTTTGCGCAGCTCTTCCTGAAGCCGCTTGAGGTTGAGATCGCGCAGGAGCTCGCGGATCGCCTCGGCGCCCATACCGGCCTTGAAGCGATTGCCGAACTTCTCGCGCGCCTCACGATACTTTTGCTCGGAGAGGACCTCACGCTTCGCAAGCGTCGTATCACCGGGATCGATGACGACGTACGAGGCGAAGTAGATCACCTTCTCGAGCTGGCGCGGTGACATGTCGAGGAGGATACCGATGCGACTCGGCACGCCTTTCAGGTACCAAATGTGGCTGACCGGCGTTGCCAGCTCGATGTGCCCCATGCGTTCGCGGCGCACCTTCGCGCGAGTAATTTCGACGCCGCAACGATCGCAGATCATGCCTTTGAAGCGGATGCGCTTGTACTTGCCGCAATGGCATTCCCAATCTTTGGTCGGTCCGAAGATCTTTTCGCAGAATAAGCCGTCACGCTCCGGTTTGAGGGTGCGGTAGTTAATGGTCTCCGGCTTCTTGACTTCTCCGAATGACCACGCGCGAATTTGCTCCGGGGACGCGAGGCCGATGCGCATTGCGTCGAAGTTGTTGACGTCGATAAGGTTCAAGGTTGTCCGCAGTGGGGTCGCTGCCGTCACTGACGCAGGGAGCCGGTCTCACGTGGTCACGTAAGCGGTCCCACCGTTGTCCGGGCAGGGTGCGGCGGCCGGTCGGCGCGCGGGCACAGAGCGGTATTGTACCACCGCCCGGCGCCCGCCGCAACCAGGTTTGCTTGCCTACTGGCCTCGGGGAAGCTCTAGGCCGACGCGGCTGCCTTGCTCTCCGAGGGGTGCTTCCAGAGCTGCTGGGCGATCGTGCTGACGATCATCAAGATCACCGCCCCATACAGATCGGCTAGCCACCAGCTGACCGTGCCGGAGAGGCCGAACGTCGGCGCGATGTGCGGTGCTATCGCAACCGTGATGATGAAGAGCAAGTAGTTGATGATGATACTGAACAGACCGTGGGTGAGAAAGTTGATCGGCCACGATATGAGCCGTAGGATCGGCCCGATGAGCGCATTCACCACGCCGAAGATCAGCGCGACAATCGCCGCGTCCTTTACCGTGGTTGAGGTGTTGAATCCGAGTGCGCCGCCGAAGTGCGCGATGCAGTAGAGCGTTACTGCACCGACCAGGAAGCGGAAAATGTGGGTCATGCGTCCTCCTTAAAGGCGAGTGTAGGACCCTTTATCTGAGGAGCTTACGGGCGAGCGGGTTCAAGGCCCTTCCCCGCCAGCGAAGCTCGTAGTTGAGGCGCCTGAGCTGGTTCCGCCACTTCACGGGTAGGCTCTGCGAACGTGCGATCCGCTCTGTGAGCCTGTGGTAGACTTCCAGGCTCGGGCGCAGGAGCGCGATCGTCTCCCGCGCAGCGGGCGGATGCGTTCCGTGAAAGTGGATCAGCCGGTGATAGACCGGCGAGAAGTATTGTGCGACGTCGAAGCCTTCGAGCTCGTCCTCACGCAGAACGTTTCCTTCGGCGCCGAGCGACGAGTAGAGCCGCCCTTTCTCGGCGTGGCGGCGGGGCTCGAGCGTGTGGCCGTAGTGCCCATAGACATACGGCAGCGCGATGCGTTCGCCATCGAGCCCGAGCAGGTGCTCGTGCACGGTTCCGTCCCACCGAGCGTTCGGACTGAAACGAAAGAACATCATTCTCCGCTCGATCGACGTGTACCAATCGAACGACTGAAAGAAGTGCCAAGTGTACGCATCGATGTACGCCGTATCGCGCGGTATCTCGTCCAAATGTGCCGCCACCCTACTCACCTGCGGGCCGTGCACCTCGTCTGCGTCGACGAAGGCCACCCACTCTCCACCGCCGTGCGCGGCATGAAGTTGCAAGCAGATGTTGCGCGCCTCGGCAAACCCACGGAACGGCGTGCGATCGAGGACGAGTCTTCCGGTCCGCCCGAAGCTGCTCGCTGCGAGCGTCTGCGTATGCGGTGAAGGGTCTGGGGCGTTGTCGTTCACGATCAGCATCGATACGGCGTGCTCGAGCGAGGCGAGCAACGCCGGCAAGAACGGCTCATCGGGCCGGCCGAGAATGAGGTGGGCGGCAACCTTCACGAGCCGTGCTTCGCAGAGTATTCGCCCGCTTCATTTGCGAAGAGCGCCGCGTGGAAGCACTGCGCCTTGTCGTCGACGCGCGCACCGCCGTCGAAGACGAGCGTGGCATCGGACGCTGCGTTCGGGCGATTCTCCATCGCCTCGCGCCGCGTGATGACGTCGCGCTGACGCTCGTCGTCCCTGGCGCGGCTCTCTTCTTCAGCCGGCGCATGCGGCGCCGGCTCGCGCGCGCAGTCGGAAGCGACCGCTTTTCCTTCGCGCGCAGCGTCCCGCGCAACGCCGACGTCCTCTGGCACCCCGCGAACGGAACCTTTCTACACAGTGCGCTTCCCGCGGTCGCGACCATCCACGATGCCGGACCGTTCCGCTATCCCCATCCGGACGCTCGCCACGCCGAGCGCGACCAGAGGCCCTTCCTGCGGTCGGCGCGCAGCGCCACGCGCATCGCTACGGACTCTGCCTTTGGTGCTCGCGAGGTCGGAGCGGTGTTCGGCGTGCCGCCCGAACGGATCAGCGTGATTCATCTCGGTGTCGGCAAGCCGCTTCCCGAGAACGCAGATCCGTTCGTCGAAGCGCTGCGCCCGTTCGTGCTCTTCGTCGGCACCAGCGAGCACCGCAAGGGCTACGACCTCTTCACGAGCGCAATGTCTCTTGTGCGGGAGCGCCGCCCCGATATCAACGCTGTCGCGACGCCGGAACTCGGCTACGTCGACGAGGCCCGCCTTGCCGCGCTCTACCGCGCATGCGCAGCATTTGCCTTTCCCTCCCGCTACGAGGGTTTCGGACTTCCGATTTTAGAGGCAATGAGTTACGGCGCGCCGGTCATTACATGTAACATCTCCTCCATGCCCGAGGTCGCAGGTGACGCGGCACACTATGTCGGGCCTGACGACCCAGCGTCGCTCGCAGCTGCAATCCTGCGCGTAGCGAGCGACGCTGCGTACGCACAAGAGCTCCGCGAGCACGGCTTGCAGCGCGTGCAAGCGTTTCCCTGGGAGCGCACGGCGGAGCAATACCTCACGCTCTTTCGGAGCGTTCGTTGATTCGGGTCGGCGTCGATGCCTGGAATCTTCCAGGGGATCATCGGGGCATCGGGCGCTATGTGCGCGCCTTGCTGCGCTGCTGGAGCGAGCGGTTCCGCGAACGCATCGACGTGACCCTCATCGTGCCGGAATGGGATACATGGCGTGTCGCAGGCCGTTACCGCCGCGAGGTGGACCGCCCGTACCGTATCGTCTCACGCCGCCTCCATGGACGCGCGCGTCTCGACGTGCTCTGGTTTCCTTTCAATGGATGCAGCTGGCTCGAGTTTGCGCTTCCTGCGGTCGCGACGCTTCACGACGCTTCGAGCTTCGTGCTTCCGGGGCGCAGCAGCGAGGACCAGCGCATCTTCCGCAACGCGCAGGCTCGTTGCCGCTCGTTGGTCACCGATTCGAACTTCTCGCGGGCGGAGCTCTCGCGTGAGCTTGCCGTTCCGCCCGAGCGGCTCACGGTGATCCCGCTCGGAGTGGCGGCGCCGCTTCCGCAGCGCGAGGACGCGACGGTATCGAAGCTCGAGCCCTTCGTGCTCTACGTCGGCCCAATCGCTCAACATAAAGGAAGCGACCTCCTTCTGGAGGCGATGGCGCTCGTTCAGCAGCGCTTTCCGGAAATGACGCTCGTCGTCGCCGGCGAGGCGAACCGCAGAGTTGCCGGCGACGCCGGTCTGCGAATGCGCCTCCTGGGATACGTCGACGATGTTCGCCTCGCCGCACTCTATCGCAGCTGCACGCTCTTCGCTTTTCCCTCCCGCTACGAGGGCTTCGGACTTCCCATCCTCGAGGCGATGAGTTACGGCGCCCCCGTCGTAACGTCCCGGACCTCTGCTTGTCCCGAGGCGGCGGGCGACGCGGCGTATTACCTTCCCAGTAACGACGCCGGCGCACTGGCGCAAGCAATCATGGACATCATCGAAGACCGCGCTTACGCAGAAGATTTGCGGCGACGCGGATTTGCGCGTGCGGCGGCGATGACCTGGGAGCGAACCGCCGCAGCGACGCTGAGCGTGCTTGAGCGGGCTCTACGATGACGCTGCGTATCGTCACCGGTGTCGCGCGGCGTCGACACCAAGTGCTGCTCGTCGCGTCGCGCTATGCGAATCACCCGCACCCGCTCTGGACTCTTCCCGGCGGGAGGCAGGAGCCGGGAGAGCTCGCAAGCGAGACGATCCTACGTGAGGTGCAACAGGAGACCGGCATCGCGGCGAGCGTCATCGAGCTTGCCTATCTCAGCGAGAGCTACGACGGTGCGACGCACGTCGTGAACGTCACTTTTGAGATTGCCGCTTCGGGCGAGCCACGCGTTCCGGAAGCGAGCGATCACGTCGTAGCGGCGGCTTGGGTAGATGTCGACGAGCTGCCGAAACGCATGCAGGTCGCCGTTGTGCGCGAGCCGCTCCTCGCGTACTTGCGCGGCTCGAAGCGACGCTACTTTGGCTTTCACGAAGCGGGGGTTTCAATCCGTTGGCCGTAGGGAAGGTAGCAGCCGCGCTCGTCTTGGCTGCGCACGTCAGCGTCCTGCAGGGCGGTGGTACAATCACGCGAGCGGAGGGTGGGCGCATCGTCGCACTTCGCAACGCGCCGTTGCTCGCCGGT
>JASHTE010000153.1 GCA_030040695.1 Vulcanimicrobiota bacterium
GCTGAAAAGATGTGTCTCACGCGTCCGCATCGTCTGCTCGAGAGCTTCACGACTTGCCCACGCCAGCGTGAGCACGTCGCCGTTTCTGGCATCCGCAATCGTAACCGGCACGAGGCCACGCTCGTCGAACTTCAATTCCTCAACCTTCATCGTCGAATGGGAATGCCGCGCTGCGCGAGCGCTTCCTTCAAACGACCAATCTCCACGTCGCCGTCATGGAACAGCGACGCTGCGAGCGCCGCATCGGCATCCGTTTCCGAAAAGAGCTGCGCGAAGTCCTCGACCGAGCCTGCACCGCCGGAGGCGATCACGGGAACCGGCACCGCTGCCCGGATTGCGCGAACGAGCGCGAGCTCGTAGCCCGTCCTCGTGCCGTCGCGATCCATCGAGGTGAGGAGAATCTCGCCGGCGCCGTACTCCGCGCATGCCTCCCGTGCCCACGCGATCGCGTCGCGCCGGGTCGGCGTCCGGCCGCCATCGATGACGACCTCCCATCCCTCTTCGCTACTCCGCGCATCGATCGCAAGCACGAGGCATTGACTGCCGAACTCCTCCGCGACCTCGCGCAGCAGCGCGGGTTCGCGAACCGCGGCACTGTTGAGCGACACTTTGTCGCAGCCGGCGCGCAGCAGCTCGCGCGCTTCATCGACCGTCCCGATACCGCCACCGACCGCGAACGGCATCGTCAGTTCCCGTGCAACCCTCGCGACGAGCTCGCGCCGCGTTCTTCTTCCTTCGATTGTCGCCGTGATGTCGAGGAACACGAGCTCGTCCGCACCGGCGGCTTCGTAGCGGGCCGCCAGCTTGACCGGGTCTCCGGCATCGCGCAAGCCGACGAAGTTCACGCCTTTGACCACACGACCGTCCTTCACGTCGAGACAGGGAATGATGCGACGCGTGAGCATCGGTCGACGCTTCTACGGGACCTGGCGCAGCGGAATGCGCTGCAGGCGTTCGTACATCGCCCGTTGCTTTGGAACGGCGACGTGGTGGCGCTCGCCGAGCTCGATCACCGCGCCGAGAATCGGGTCGAGCTCGAGCGGCCTGCCCGCCTCTACGTCCTGCAACATCGAGGTCTTGACGTCGTCGAGCCGCGCGGCGTACGCGATACGCGCCCTCGCCTCTTCTTCCACGTCCCGCACCAGGCCGAGCGCCTTTCCGACCTCGAGCGCCTCGATCATCAACGCGCGCACTTCGTCGAGCGCCTCCGAGTCACGCATCAACTCCCCGATCGTCATCCCTCTCGCGGCGGTCACGGGATTCAGACTCGCGTTTCCGACCAGCTTGTGCCAGAGCGCTCTGCGGAGGTCGTCGTCGACACTTGCCTCTAAGCCAGCGGACCCGAGCACAGAGGCGAGCCCACGCGCGCGCGCGCCGTTCTGCCCGCTTGCCTCCCCGAGCAGATAGCGTAAGCCGCCGCTCTGCGCGATCTCACCAGGCGATGCGATATGACCGGAGACGTGCACGACGCCTCCGATCGTCTGCGCGTCGGAGAACAGCGCGCCGATCGTTCCTCCGGGGTCCACAGACTTGAGCGGCGGAGTGCGCTCGAACCAAAACGGGACGCCATTCTGCAATGTCACGATCGTCACGCCCCGCCGCGCCGATGGTGTAAGCTGCTCGGTGAACGCCGGCCATTGATGCGCCTTGAACGTGAGCAGCAGCAAATCGGCGGCGGCCAGCTCACGTAGATCGTCGCTCGCCTCCACGCGCACTGCGAAGGCGCCGATGTCGCTTTCGACGATGCGGATCCCGTGCTCGCGTATCGCCGCGAGGTGGGCGCCGCGGGCAACCACTGCAACTGGAACCCCGGCCCGGGCGAGGGCGGCGGCAATGAAGCCGCCGATCGCACCCGCGCCGACGACTACGAGGCGCGCGATTCGCGCTCCGGGTCGGAGATGGTGAGAAAGTATGAGGCGACGGGCAGATTCGAACTGCCGAATGGAGCTTTTGCAGAGCTCTGCCTTACCACTTGGCTACGTCGCCTTAGGTGCGCTGGAGCGGGTAGTGGGAATCGAACCCACGCATCAACCTTGGGAAGGTCGCAGGCTACCATTACATCATACCCGCGTTCTCGCCATATGCCGCCGTTCGCCCCGCTTGCTTTCTCATCCTAGGGCTATGAGAGCACGCCCACCGCGCGTGCAAGCACGAGCGCAAGCGTTACGAGCGATATCAGCGATTCCGCGAGCATCAGCATCTTCGCCATAGGGCTGAGCGGCATAACGTCGGCCGGGCTGAACGCGGTTGCGGTGACGAACGCGAGATAGAGGTAATCGGTAAACTGCGCCTTCCAGTCCGTTGGGATGCACGCCATCTTCCCCATCATCGCGCTCATCTGGGGAAAGAGGAAATCCGCGTCTGGCATCTCACGAGCCGCGCGGAGCGAGCGAGGATACGGCCCTCCGCCGTCGAGCTCCCAATACCACAATCCGAAGACGAGCACGTTCGTGATCCATATCTGCGCTCCAGCCGTTAGCAGCTCGACCCCGGTAATGTGGCGTGAGGTGAGGATATACGAAACCAACAACACCACCGAAGCGGCATTGAAGAAATTGACGATGGCAATCAACACGATCGAGACTGCGCGCTGCGCTCCCCACCGCGCCCTACGGAACCGCATCACCAGAAGCGGTGCGAGCACGAGCAACACGAGCACCGGCGCCACCCAAATGGGGCCGATCGTGTAGCGCGGCGGAAGCAGCGCATAGAGTATCACGGCCAGCACCACCGTAGCCGTCGCGTACCAGCGTGAAGAGTCCAGGGCCGTCATGCGCCGGGCGATTCGTCCGCGAGCCTACGGCAACCCGCCGTCACCGGCCGCGGTTATGGGCGGCATGCCGACAGATTTTCGCGACGGAAAGACCTTCCCACGCCGCGGGCGTGAGCGTCAAGGCGAGGCGCTCTGGCTCTGGCGTGTCTTCGACAAGGCGCGCGCCGCCGGCGCGGGGACGATTCACGACTACATCTACCCCTGCCCTATGGATAAGGGTGTCCTGGAACGGTGGGGCCTCACACCTGAGGAGTTCAGCGCCGCCGTTGTGGCGCATCCGACCGATGCGGAGATCGCGCGCTGGTTCTCGGAGCGTGTATCACCCGAGGGTATCCGCGCCGCGAACGAGTGGCTAACGAAAGAAAAGGTCGCTAACATGGACCGACAGGACGCAGAGGAAGGCGCTGCCTAAAAGACGAGCCCTATGGGTTCGATGATTGAGTTCACGCGACCGGACGAGCAGAAGGCGCCCGCCTATCTCGCCGAGCCGGCTCGCAGTGAAGGGGCACCTGGCGTCGTCATGCTCGAAGAGTGGTGGGGCGTCAACGCAGAGATCAAGCAAACTGCGGATCGCCTCGCGAGCGAAGGCTTCCGTGTTCTCATCCCGGACCTGTTCCGCGGCCGTGTCGCAGCGACCGGTGACGAGGCGAATCACCTGATGCAGGGCCTCGACTTCACCGACGCAGCAACCCAAGACACCCGCGGCGCCGTGCAATACTTGAAGAAGGGGAGCAGTAAAGTAGGCGTCACAGGCTTTTGCATGGGCGGCGCGTTGACGTTCCTCGCCGCGATGTACGTTCCCGAGGTCGACGCTGCGGTTGCGTGGTACGGCCTTCCGCCGCCGGAGGCGGGCGATCCATCGAGGATCCGCATTCCAATCATGGGGCACTGGGCGGCACGCGACGAGTTCTTCACGATCGAGGTCGTCGACGCGCTCGAGCAGAAGCTCAAGGCGGGCAGCGTGCCGTACGAGTTCCATCGCTACGACGCGAAGCACGCCTTTGCCAATCCGAAGGGACTCGGAAACTTCGACCGGGTTGCCGCCGAGACCGCATGGCAGCGCACCGTGGATTTCTTCAACCGCACGCTGAGGTAAGACGCCGATGATGAAAAACGTCGACAGGAAGCGCGAACGCGAACGACAGATCGAGCTCATCGCAACAGCGATTGGCGCCGCCGTCGCCGTTGTCGTCGCACTTCGCAAGCTCTTCCAAAGCCTCGCCGACCTCGGCCGGTAGAAGTCAGCCTGCGGGCTCGGAATTAGCGCGCGTCCGCAATAAGTAGGCCTTCCCGGCATCAAAGCGTGAGAGGTCTTCCTCAAGCATAGCTATTGCAGTGTTGCATCTATTGCAGAGCAAGCCGCGTACTCGTCCGGTGACATGACAATGATCGACGTAGAGGTGCTGGAGGAAGACTGCGTCATAGCGGGAGTGCATGGCCCTTTTGCAGTCCGTCCAGTGCCTATGGCAGATGGCGCAGCGTTCATGCTGCACCTCTAAGAGAAGCTCGACGTATCTAAATGAGACGCCGTACTTCTTCTCTATGGTTTGGCGACGGATTGCCTCCCGTCGCCGTGGGCTCTTGTGGTAGTATTCGCGGTTCCATGTTCTCGCGCAGTTGCGGCAACGGAGAATCCCACTGGAAAGCGGCTTCTTTGGAATTCCGCAGCGCGGACAAATCGGCTCTTTCTTCACGGTGGGGGATTGTACCAGCGATGGCTGCCAACTGTATGGCGCATTGATGAAAGCCGTCGAGAGAGACTCGGCGGCTTTCACCTCAGGTTTGCCAAGGACCCGAGTTGAACGGGTGACCCCTCACTTTTCAGGCGAGTGCTCTACCGGCTGAGCTACCTTGGCTGGCGACGCTGATGGGGCTCGAACCCACGACCTCCGCCGTGACAGGGCGGCGCTCTAACCAACTGAGCTACAGCGCCAGGCATGGTGGGCACGGCTGGGCTCGAACCAGCGACCCCCCGCGTGTGAAGCGGATGCTCTCCCACTGAGCTACGCGCCCACGTTGCCGGCCACGTCCTGTTGGACAGGCTCCATCCTACCCCTGCCGGAGCCGTGAGCGCAAGCGGCGAATGCGGCGCGCCATGATCGGCGGCTATCCACTGCTCTGGACGTTCACGGTGCCTTGGTCGGACATCGACATGCTTCAACACGTGAACAACGTCGCGTACATTCGTTGGATCGAGACGATCCGTTGCGAGTACTTCACGCGCGTCACCGGCGAGCCCATCAACGGCTCGCGCGGCATGATCCTCGCGCAACTCGACTTCACCTACGAGCGACAACTGCGCTATCACGAGGAGGTCACCGTCGGCTGCAAAGTCACGCGCATCGGCAACAAGTCGTTCGAGATGGCGCACGAAATATGGAGCGTCCCGCACGATTACCGCGCCGCACACGGCAGAACCGTGCTCGTTGCGTACGATTTCACGCACGGCTATTCGATTCGCGTACCGGACGAATGGCGCGCCGCCGTCGCCGCCTTCGAGGCAGGTCAGCCGCAGACGTACGAATAATCGGCAGGCGTTCCGGGCGGTTAGCTCAGTGGGAGAGCGCTTCCTTGACACGGAAGAGGTCAGTGGTTCAATCCCACTACCGCCCAAGTTGTGACTGGTTGTGCTAACCTCCGGTCACGGACGTGAAACCCTTGAGCAATCGAGGGTTTCCGCCTTTTGATGCGCGGTTTACGTCTCGTTGCCCTGGTTGCGGACTGCGCGCGATTCGCAAGACGAGAGGGGC
>JASHTE010000154.1 GCA_030040695.1 Vulcanimicrobiota bacterium
AGCTGGAAGGGCCCATCTTGCGCAGGTGCCTCCGGAATGTGATCGAGCATGGCGGTGAAGAGCGGCTCGAGATTCGTGCTGGTATCGTCAAGCGCGCGCTTCGCTATTCCCGCCTTCGCGTTTGTGTAGACGACCGGGAAATCGGCCTGCTCGTCCTCGGCACCAAGCTCGATAAAGAGATCGAAGACGTCGTTCACCACTTCGACGGGACGCGCGTCTTTGCGGTCGATCTTGTTGACGACGACGATCGCCCGCAAGTCGAGCTCGAGCGCCTTGCGCAGTACGAAGCGCGTTTGGGGCATCACGCTTTCGGCTGCGTCGACGAGCAGAAGCACACCCTGGACCATCTGCAGCACACGCTCGACCTCTCCACCGAAATCGGAGTGGCCCGGTGTATCGACGATGTTGAACTTCACGCCGCCGTGGTGAATGGCGGTATTTTTTGCGAGTATCGTGATGCCTCGCTCGCGCTCGAGCGGGTTCGAGTCGAGCACTCTTGTTTCGACAGCCTGGCCTTCGCGAAAGACGCCGCTCTGCTTCAGCATGGCATCGACGAGGGTCGTCTTGCCGTGATCGACGTGCGCGATGATCGCAACGTTGCGAATGTCCGAACGGGTCCTCACCGCGCTTGCTTGCCTCATGTGACCGGCTTGCCCTTCCTGTAAAGAGTTTGTAAAGCTGCTGGAGAACGTTACCGGGCGGCTGTCGCTTCGAGGCGTCAGGGCCTGTAGCCACCCAGCGGCGCAGCCGATGATCTCTCTACGGAGGATCGCAGGTATGCGAACGGCTTTTGCAATTTCCGCAATGCTCCTGATGTTTGCCGTAGTACCGCAACTGGTCTCGGCGGATCAGCGACGCCACGTCGCATACGTGCACCGGCACGCCACGCGCGCGAGCCACATGAGCGCCGCCGCATATGCGGCGTGGTTCCATCGCATGGCTCCGGCGGACGAGTACTTCGGCCGATTCAAGGAGAGCATTCTCGAGATCCGCAACCGCCTCGACGCTTTCGATCGCCGCAGCGACGCCGATATGCGTGCGCCGGGTACGCGCCGTGCGCTTGACAACTTACAAGACGCGATCCGCGATTGGAAGCGTAAGTATCCGCTGGATCCCTGGCTGCCGCGCTCGCTGCACCGCCTACACCGCGACTACCAGCGCGCCGGAATCGGCTAACCGGGCAGCGTCATTGCCGCCTCGATGATCGGGGCAACACCGCCACCGACCTCGATGCCCTCGCGTCCTCTCTCGCCTCGAACGCGTACGTACAAGAGGCTGCGGCGTCCCATCTTTGTGCCTTGCTCGCTCACGAATGTCGTGCCGTCATCCGTATTGCAGAGGCCGTGCTCCATCATATAGAGCGCGAGCGGTCCGGTAGCGCTTCCCGTCGCGGGATCTTCGACGACGCCTAGCTCCGGCGCGAACATCCGCGAATATGCGCCTTCGCTCGTCGGCGTGAAGACGAAGACCGCGATCGATTCACCGACCGCCTCTTCGAGCGCTGCGAACGCTGCCGTGTCGAGGCTTGCGCGGTCGACGGTCTCGCGATCCGTGACCGCAACGTAGACGTGCGGGTTACCGGCGCTGTAGACTTGCGGCGGAACGTCGGCCAGTAAGTCCCACTCGCGCAGGTCGAGCACACGGGCGCAGGCGGCACGATCGCACTCGCCGACCCGTTCGATAGACGGCGTCGCGAGCCAGATGCGCTCTCCCTCGACGCGTATCGGCACGGCGCCAACGCCCTCCTCGAACGCAAAGCTCTTCACGTCGCGCGGTACGATGCCGTTCTGACGCGCCACGTACGCGGAGCCGATCGTCGGGTGCCCCGCAAAGCGTAACTCACGTGCGGGCGTGAAGATGCGCGCTCGCGCTGCGCAGTCGCTCCTCGTCGCAGGGATCAAAAACGCGGTTTCGGAGAGGTTCAGCTCGCGTGCGATGCGCTGCATGAGCGACGCCTCGAGCTGAATGCCTTCATAGAAAACCGCAAGCGGGTTGCCCTCGAGCGGAGTCTCCGTGAAGACGTCGACGACGCGATAGCGAAGCGTCAAGGGCATGCAGGCAAACACCTTGCCGACGGCGGCGCAGAGTCCCTCTCCCGCCCGGCGGGCGCTTTGGGCGGCTGCGCTCGGATGGGGTCTCGACGGCTTCGATCTTTCTCTCTACGTCTACGCGCTGCCCGGAATCATTGCGAGCCTCGCTATCTCGAGGGCTGCGGGCGGATTGCTTGCGACGGAGACGCTTGCGGCGAGCGCGATCGGGGGCATCGTTATGGGCGCGCTTGCCGATCGCATCGGTCGCAAGCGGGCAATGATGATTTCCATCGGCTGGTACGCGCTCTTCACGTGTCTCTGCGGATTCGCACAAGACTACGCGCAGCTCTCGGTGCTTCGGACGCTCGAAGGCCTCGGCTTCGGCGGTGAATGGGCCGTGGGCGCGGCGCTCGCATGCGAGTGGGTTTCGGGCGAGCGGCGCGGGCGCGATCTCGGCTGGGTGCAGAGTGCGTGGGCCGTAGGGTGGCTCGGTGCAAACGTCGCGTTTCAGCTCGTCTCCGTCAGCCTTCACGGCGCAGCCGTGTGGCGCGCGCTCTTCTTTCTCGGTATTCTTCCGGCACTCGCCGTGCTCTACATCCGGCGCGAAGTCGAGGACCCGCCGATCTATGCCGAGACAAACCGATTGTCACTGCGCGCAAGCGTGGAGCGGCTCTTCGGGGCGGCGATGCTCGCACGCACGGCGCTTGCGACACTGCTAGCGATCGGAGTTCAGAGCGGTTCCTACGCGGTCGCGACATGGATGCCGTCCTATCTCAGTGCGCAGCGTCACCTCTCTTCGATCGCGACGGGCGGCTATCTCTACGCACTCATCGCGGGCTCGTTCACCGGATACGTGACTGCGGGAACGATCAATGACGTGCTCGGGCGGCGCAGGGGCTTCATGCTCTTCTCACTCGGTTCTGCGCTTATGGTTCCGCTCTACTTGACGCTTTTGAAGGAGAACTGGCAGCTGATACCTGCGGGCTTCCTCCTCGGCTACTTTGCGTACGGTATCTTCAGCGGCTTCGGTCCCTATTTCAGCGAACTTTTTCCGAGCGGTGTACGCGCAAGCGCACTGGGCTTCTGCTACAATGTCGGCCGCGGCGTCGCTGGAGCCGCGCCCTATCTCGTCGGCTTGCTCTCGGCGCATGCCGCGATCGGGGCCTCGATGGTCGCGGTTGCCGTGAGCGCCTATGCGATCGCGATTCTTGCGGCGCTTGCGCTGCCGGAGACGAGGGGTGTGCCCCTCGATGCGCCAAGCAAGCTGGCGTAATGCCGCTAACGCGCCGGGAGCTCTTAAAGACCGGTGCTGCGGGCGTCGCACTGCTGACGCTCGCCGATTGCGCGCGCCACGTGGACGCGATCGATGCAACGGAGCGCGAGGTCATCGTGAAGATCGCCGACGCGATGCTCGATGGCGCGATTCCGTCGAGCCCCTCCCAGCGGGAGGATGCGCTGCAGGCCGCCGCCGACGGCTTCACGATTGCCGTCGAGGGGTTACCGCCCCACCTGCAGCACGACGTGCAGCAGCTCTTCAGCCTTCTCACCTTTGCTCCGACGCGGCGCTTGGTCGCGGGCCTGCCGCCGTGGACCGCTGCAACACGCAGCGACGTGCAAGCCTTTCTCTCACGCTGGCGCTTCAGCGGCTTTGCTCTCCTGCGCAGCGGTTACGATGCGCTCCATCAACTCGTCATGGCAGGCTGGTACGGCAACGACCTCTCCTGGGCGCGCATCGGCTATCCCGGTCCACCGGAGATTGCTCGATGATCATCGATGCGTCGAAGGCAACGCACGATCTCGACGTCGATGCCGATGTTGCAATTATCGGGACGGGTGCCGGCGGCGGGACCGCCGCAGAGATTCTCGCGACGCAAGGATTACGTGTCGCGATGGTCGAGGAGGGGCCGCTGCGCACGTCGCGCGATTTTCACATGCTCGAGCGCGAAGCGTATCCGCAGTTATATCAAGATTCCGCGGGCCGGCGCACGAAGGACAAAGGAATCACGATTCTCCAAGGGCGCACCGTCGGCGGCTCGACGACGGTGAACTGGACCGCCAGCTTTCGAACCCCGCCTGCGACGCTCGCATACTGGCACGATCGCTACGGCTTGAGCGAGTACACGACGGAGAGTCTTGCGCCGTGGTTCGAGCGGGTAGAGCAACGTCTCTCCATTCATCCATGGGACGTCGAGCCGAACGAGAACAACGCCGTGTTGCGGCGCGGCGCAGCACGCGTCGGCGTGACGACCGGCGTCGTTCCCCGGAACGTGAAAGGGTGTGCGAATCTCGGCTACTGCGGAATGGGCTGCCCGCTCGACGCCAAGCAGTCGATGCTCGTGACGACGATTCCACGTGCGCTCGAACACGGCGCCACGCTGATCGTTCGCGCGCGGGCCGAGCGGCTCGTGCAGCGCGGCAACGTGGTGAGCGGACTCGAGTGCAGCGCTCTCGACGCAACAGGCCTGGCGCCCGGTCCGTATCGCGTACGCGTTCGCGCTCGTGCCTTCATCGCTGCAGCAGGAGGAATCGGCACGCCGGGATTGTTGCTCCGCAGCAACGTTCCGAATGCAAACGGCATGCTCGGAAAGCGTACGTTTCTGCATCCGACGCTCGTCTCGGCGGCGCGCATGCCGCATCGTGTCGACGCGTATGAGGGCGCGCCGCAGTCGGTGTACAGCGATCACTACCTCGCAGCGCCGCTCGATGGCCCCGTCGGTTTCAAGCTCGAAGTGCCGCCGGTCCATCCCGTTCTCATGGCGACGACGCTTCCTGGTTTCGGCGAAGCGCACGCGGCGCTCACCGCGGCGATGCCGTACACCCAGGTGATCATCGCGCTTCTGCGCGACGGCTTTCATCCCGAGAGCCCCGGCGGTGCCGTCGAGCTGCTTGGCGACGGCACACCGGCGCTCGACTATCCTATGACGTCCTATCTCTGGGACGGTGCTCGTCGTGCACTGCACACTATGGCGGAGATTCAGTTCGCAGCCGGCGCAGCGACGGTCTTGCCGTTGCACGAGGCTGCGCAGCCGTACGCGTCGCTCGAGCAGGCGCGCGCTGCGATCGATGGGCTCCCGATGGAGATACTGCGAGCGCGCGTCGTCAGCGCTCACGTCATGGGCGGTTGCGCGATGAGTGCCGACCCGACGCGTGGCGTCGTCGACGGTGACGGTCGTCATCACGAGCTCACGAATCTCTACGTCTTCGACGGATCGGTCTTTCCGACGAGCCTCGGAACGAATCCACAACTCTCGATCTACGCAATCACGGCTCGCAACGCGTCGCGTCTCGCGGACCTGCTGAACGCTGGGCTTTAGAAGAAAATCGTCTGAAGCTCGCCGACGTCCTGGAAGCCGAGGCGGCGGTAGAGCGCGCGGGCAGGCGCGTTGAAATCGTTGACGTAGAGCGACAGCGTCGGCACCATGCAGAGCAACGTGCGGCAGATCGCACCAAGCGCCGCCGTCGCGATGCCGCGGCGTCGGAAGCGCGGCGGCGTCCAGATGCCCTGGAGCTGCGCCGTTTCTGTGCTCCATGCACCGACGTTGCAGAAGAAGGAAAGGTCGCCGTCGTTCTCCGCCACCCACCACAAGCCGAGCCGAATCATCCGGCGGATGCCGAAGCCGAAGTCACCGATCTCGAGTCGCGGGTCGCTTTCGATTTCACCCGCGATCATCGCGGCGGAGTTCTGCGCGACGATCGCCCACTCGTCTTCGCGTGCACGGCGCACGAGGGCGCCATCGTGCGGTGCATTGATCGAGGGTGTGTCGACCGCCATCAAGGGTTGCCGTTCGCGAACAAGTCTCGGCGGTGCGTGCGTGTCACGAATCAATTCCCAATAGGCGCAAACCGTCTCGCGGGGCCCGACGATTGCCCGCTCCGCGGCACGCGTTCCCAGAGCCGCGAAGGCCGGAAGGGCATCGGGCTCCGCCGCGAGCACGGTCTGACGGCCGAAGAAGGCGACACCGCAAACACGCTCGTGCTCGTCGAGTGCGACATAGAGGTCGCGGCGCATCGTGCCGCCTTCGAGCGCAAGATAGGTGAGGAGGACGTGCTCGTACGGCGAGCGCGACAGGTATTCGAGTGCGCGCGGGAGATGTGCGGCTGTAAGAGGTTTGCTAGAGCAATGAGACATCGAGAACGAGGCGGCTCGTGGGTGCCCTGCTCCCGCCCTCGGGCTCCGTGCTCACTGCGACTTCTCGCGTGCGCACGGCATCGGCGTCTGCGAGCGCGACGATCGCGACGCCGTGGGGATCGGGAATGAAGGTGACCGACGGTGTCATGCTCGTGGCGTTCCGCGCCAGCGTCCACGCTTGATAGACGCGTCCGTGCGGGGGCATCGCGAGGTTCCGCATCGAGAGATAGAGGCGGCCGTTGCTCGCGATCACTTCATCGTCGCCCGAACCAAAGTGTTGCGCCTGCGGGCTCTGGAGATCGGCGATCATCGTGCGCGCGATCGCGAGCGCGCGCGCATACATCATCACGCGATCGTCGCTGCGCGCGATCTCGGATTGCAGTTGTCGGAGCTGTGACGTCTGCGCGAGACTGTTGAGCGTCGTTGCGATCGCGAGCGCAAAGCACACCGCTGCCACGAGATAGGCAGGCCAGACCGGCGGGCGAGCATAGGGAGGGCGGGAGTGCTGCACGCCCTCTCGTTCGCTCCCGCGGTATGCGGCCCTAGGCGGGAGATTCTCAACTTCCAAGCGCGCACGGAGGTTCCCGAGCAACCGCTCGTCGTAGGCAGGGAGATGCTCCTTGCAACCGGCGCGTTCTTCGCGGCGCTGCACCTCTTGCCGAAACCGGTGAGCGTCGCCGTCACGCCGTCGTGTAGCGCTGCCGTCCCTCGCACGGTCGCGCCGGGATTCGACGATGGTGCGCTCGTGGAGATCGACGAGCGCTGGTCGGCGCTTGGAATCGGCAGGCTTGCTACGGGTGCCTCACCCGACGTTGTCGTTCGCCACGATGCGGGGCTCGGGCCGCAGGCGTATCGCCTGATCGTCGGTCGCGCGGGTGCGACGATTTGGAGCTCGAGTAGCGACGGTGTCTTCTATGCCGCTATGACGCTTGCGCAGCTCCCGCAGCGTATCGGTAATGCCTGGCGCATGCCGTGCGTCGCGATCGATGACCACCCAGCGCTACGCTGGCGCATTCTCTCCGACGACGTCTCCCGCGGTCCGCTTCCGAGCATGCGCTATTTCGAAGAGCGCATCCGCACGATCGCCGCGTTCAAGATGAACGGCTACTCGCCGTATATGGAACACGTCTTTCTCTCGCCGAGCGATCCGCTTCCGGCGCCTCTCGACGGTATCACGCCCGCACAGCTCCGTGCGCTCGCCGTGTACGCGCGTCGCTTTCACGTCGCGTTCATTCCCGAGCAGCAGACGTTTGCGCATATGCACAACACGTTGAAAATCGAAGAGTACGCACCGGCGGCGGCCTTTCCGCACGGATTCCTCCTTTCGCCGGCCTCGTCGATCACGCAGCCGTATCTCGCGCGGCTCATTCGAGAGGAGCTTGCCGCCGTTCCAGATCCGCCGTTCTTCCATATCGGATCCGATGAGACGTCGACGCTCGGCGAGGGTGCGACGACGGCCTACGTTACCGCGCGCGGCGGCCGCTCGCGCGTCTATGCCGAACACGTGAATGCGATGGCTCGCCTGATCGCACCCTCGGGTGCCCGTCTCATGTTGTGGGACGACGGCGTCGAGAACGACCCCTCGATCATGCACATGATTCCACGCAGCGTCGTTCTCGTGAACTGGCACTACGGCGCCGAGGCGTCCTTCGATAAATACATTCGCTTGATCGCGCGCGGAGGGCTCGCGCAAATGGTAGCGCCCGGCGCGAGCAACTGGAACGAGATCTTTCCCGACGTGACGACCGCGATCTCGAACGAGCGCCGTTTCATCGACGAGGGGAAGGCAGCGCGTGTGCTGGGGCTGTTCGAAACGGTCTGGCATGACGACGGCGAGACGCTCTACGAGGCGACGTGGTATCCGGTGCTCTACGCCGCGAGCGCCGCGTGGGAGGCGCGCGACGTGGACCCGGCGCGTTTTCGCGCCGACTTTCCCCGAGCGTTCTTCGGCACGGACGACCAGAGGTACGGCGACGACGTCGCTTCTCTCGCGGGTGCGTTGACGCGACTCGAAGCTGCGAATGAAGCGCCGACCGATACGCTTTTCTGGGCTGACCCGTTCGACGCAACCGCAGCGACCGCGATGGCGAACGTCGATCTGCGCGCCGTTCGGCTGGAAGCCGAGCGGGCGGAGACCCACCTTCTCGGGCATCGCCCGCCATTGCACGCGAATGCGGCCGCCGTGATGCTCCTGGCGGCCCGGCGGTACGACGTGCTCGGGCGAGAGTACCAAATCGCGCAAGAGATACGCGACGATTACTATCGTCCCAGTTACCGGGATCTGATCTGGTGCACCTACTGGATGTGGGAGCTGCGCGACGACTTTGAGGAGCTCGCGCCGCTCTACGAGCAGGCCTGGCTCTATGAGAGCCGCGCCGGACATCTTGCGAGCAATCTCGAGCGTTTTCACCTCGCCGCAATGCGAGCGATCGACCGCGCCGACGCCTTCGCGCGCGTCATGCGCACGGATCTCCCGCAGAACCAACCCCTACCGCCGCTCGACAGCGTGACTCGCCCGGCTGAGCCGTGAGCGCGGCGCTCATCCTGGCGGCCTTTCTCCTCTTTGCAGCGCTGATGTACGCGCGGCTCATGCCGGCGATTCTCGCCGTCCCGCTGATGGCAGTCGTCATGGCGCTCTGTGCGGGCGTTCCGGCCCGGGCACTCGGCACGATCGTTACCGACGGCGCGAGCGCGCTCTCGCCGGCGTACGTGGCGGTGATCTTCGGCGCCCTCCTGGGCCGCGTGACGCTCGACACCGGCATCGCGCGCGCGCTCGTCAATCTCGCTGCCGAGTACGGCGGTGAGAACCCCTTCGCGTTCTCGCTTGTGCTGTGCGCGATCGTGGCGCTGCTGTTCACATCCCTGAACGGGCTCGGCGCGATCATCATGGTAGGATCGATCGTGCTACCGATCATGATGACGACCGGAGTTCCGCGCACGATCGCCGCGCCGCTGTTCCTCATGGCGTTCGCACTCGGCTTCATCTTCAACATTGCGAACTGGACGTTTTACACGACGCTCTTTCACGTGAGCGAGCAGCAGCTCATTCGGTATGCGATCGTGCTCGCGGTCATCGACGCCGCGGCGCTGCTCCTGTACGCGATCATCGCGTTTGCCGGTCAGCGCGATTACGCGGCGTGGGCAGTCGCGGGCAAGCGCTCGGAAGAGCGCGGCGTTCCATGGTGGTCGCTCGTCACGCCGCTGCTGCCGATCGCGCTCTACTTCGCGCTGCACGTCGCGGCAACGCCGGCCTTTGCGCTCTCGGCGATCTACGGAGCGCTCTCAACACGGCCGCGCAGAGCGATTACGGTGCTCGTCGCTTCGGCGATCCGTGGTGTCGAGGACGTTGCGCCCGCCGTCGTGCTCTTCGTCGGCATCGGCATGCTCCTCGTGGCAACCGCGCAACCGCAGTTCGAGGCGGCGCTCCATCCGCTCGTTTCGGGCGGCTGGATTCGCAATCCGTTTGCGTACGTCGCGATCTTCGGCCTTTTGAGCCCGCTCGTGCTCTATCGTGGCCCCTTGAATCCGTTCGGCGTCGGCATCGCGATTTTTACGGCGTTGCTCAGCGCGCATGCCTTGCCGCCGCTCGCGCTCGTCGCTGCCGTGATGGCGGTGGTGCAGGTGCAGAACGTCTGCGATCCGACGAACACGCAGAACGTCTGGGTTGCGAACTTCACCGGTGTGCCGATCACCGCAATTACGAAGCGAACGCTTCCGTTTCAAGTGGCGGTCGCGATTGCTGCCACGATCGTCGTCGTCGTGGCGCCGCAGCGCGTGCTTGGGCAGGGCGTCCTTTCCGGGATGGAGTCGCCGCGGGGCGCGGCCTATCACCTTGCCGTCGGCGATGACGGCACGGCGCTCGGGCGCGTCGCAGCCGACGCGGTAGCACAACAGCTGCACGCCGATCCGCGCCTGACGGTGTTCCGCTTGCGCGACGATCCCGACGCGCACGACTGCGCGCACAAGCGCTACGCCGCATACGTGAACGCGATAACGAGCACGTTCAAAAGCGTGGAGGGAACCGATCTCGACGTCGGGATCGTTCTCGAAGACTGCGGGGGCTGGATCGTGAACGAATGGCACGATCAAGCGATCGAAGCCGGCGATCCCGATGCCGATGCGCGCGAGCTCGCGCAGCAGGGGGTGGCGCGTATGCAGGCTTCGCTTGCCGCAGCGCCTGCCGTCACCGCAAATCTCCTTTCCTACGGCGTCGCGCTCTCGCCGGC
>JASHTE010000155.1 GCA_030040695.1 Vulcanimicrobiota bacterium
GCCGCCGCTATACGCCGGCGCGCTGCGATAGCCGCCGCTGTATGCCGGCGCGCTGCGATAGCTGCCGCTATATGCAGGGGCACTACGATAGCCGCCGCTGTATGCTGGTGTACCGCGATAGCCGCCGCTGTATGCGGGCGCACTACGATAGCCGCCCGAGCTGCCGCGGTATCCGCCATAGGAGCCACCGCGAGAGCCAGCTGAATACGAGCGTCCGCCGCCGCCGCCGCCACCGCGACTGCCGCCCCCTCCGCCGCCGTGCCCATTCGCCGCGGCAGCCGGGACTGCCGCCAGAACCAGGCCCAGGGCAATGGCTATGCTCAACACGTTCCTTAGGTAGTGTATTGCGCGATGTCTTATCATCAGCGATCGCCTTTCTCGTCTGAGGCCCCGGTCGTGACCTAGAGCCTCCTGGGTGAAAAATCTAATTCGCTAACGCGCCCGAGCACGAAAACGTTCGCCTCGAAGCGGCATGCCTGCGGCCGACCGCCGGTAAGCGTTCGGCAGGAGAACGAGCGTGCCTTTCGTAGTAGGTAAGCCCACTTTCGGCTCCCGGATGGATCGTATGCCACATGAAGCCTGATGACGAAATCGCGTTTCTTCGAGCACGCGACGATAGCCGCGTCAAGTACCGGCAGATTTTGAACCTTACCGCCCTCAAGGCGGCCGAGGACGGTATCGCGGCCCTTAACCCCGTGCTGGCTGCCGATATGAAGTCACTCCCTGGCCTCATCGGAGTTTTTCAGCTGCACGGCCAGACGTTGCGCCGCCTGCAAGAGCGCTATCCCGAGGATGAACGGATCGGAAAAGCGATCATGTTGTGGGAGGACTGTAGCCGAGACCTAAAATAGGTCGCGTGACCATCGAAACCGTCGAGTCCCATACGCAGGGCATGCCGACACGCGTCGTCGTCGGCGGTGTCGATCCCATTCCCGGCACCTCGATGTTCGAGCGTCGCGAGTACGCGCTCGCGCACCTCGAAGGGCTACGCCGCTTTCTCATGTTCGAGCCTCGCGGCCACGGCTCGATGTCCGGTGCGATCCTCATGCCGCCACTCGATCCGCGCGCCGATTTCGGCGTGCTCTTCATCGAGGTCACGGGCTTCCTTCCGATGTGCGGACACGGTACGATCGGCGTCTGCACGGTTGCCGTCGAACGTGAGCTTGTGCCGGTGCGGGAACCTGAAACCTCGATAACGCTGGACACGCCGGCCGGCCTCGTCACGGCGCGCGTTCAGGTCGAAAACGGACGTGCGAAGAGCGTTACGATCACCAACGTTCCCTCGTTCCTCGCTGCTCGCGACCTACTGACGGAGGTTGACGGTTACGGCGAGCTACCGTTCGATCTCGCCTACGGCGGTAATTTCTACGCAATTCTCCCAGCAGAACGTCTTGGTCTGCGCCTAACGCTGGATGAGGCGCCGGAGATCGTCGAGCGAGGGATGCGCGTCATGCGCGCGATTTCAGAGCAACACGCCTTTTCGCACCCGCTGGAGCCGCGCATCGCGGAACTACGGCACGTGCTCCTGACCGCGCCTCCGACGCGCGCCGACGCCGACTCCAAGGCAGCAATCGTCCTCTACCCGGGAACACTCGACCGCTCGCCGTGCGGAACGGGAACGAGCGCGAGGATGGCACAGCGCTACTTTCGCGGCGAACAGCGCCTGCAAGAGGAGTTTGTCCACGAAAGCTTTCTCGGAACGCCGTTCTTCGGAACGCTCGTCGAAGAGATCGAGCTCGCCCCATCGCTTCGAGCGGTCGTCCCGACGATTCGCGGAAGCGCCTGGATCAGCGGGTATGCCACGTACGTGCTCGACCCCGATGACCCGTTCCCGCACGGATTTTTCGTTCCGACGGCGTAAGAGAGTCGCATGCCGCAATTCGCCGGAGTTTACGTCGCCGTTATCACACCCTTCACCAGCGAGGATCGCGTCGACCTCGATCGGTTACGAGAGCACGTGTCATGGTTGATCGATCAAGGTGTGCACGGCATCGTTCCCACCGGCTCCTGCGGCGAATACGCAGCGCTCAGCGATACCGAGCGCACGGCCGTCGTGGAAAACGTCGCAGCAGTCTGCAAGGGGCGCGTTCCGCTCGTCGTTGGAACGGGGGCTTCCTCGACGCGTAACGCCGTGCGCTGGGCCGAACATGCGCGCAGTTGCGGGGCGGCCGGCATCATGGCGCTTCCGCCCAGCGCCTACAGGCCGAACAGACGCGAGATTCGCGCTTGGTACGAGGCGCTCGACAATGTCGGCCTTCCGATCATCGCTTACAACAACCCATTCGACACCACGGTCGACCTCACGCCGGACCTGCTTCTAGAGTTGCAAGAGCTCGAAAACCTCGTCGCCGTGAAAGAGTACTCCGGCGACGTTCGCCGGATTCCCATAATTCTCGAGACGACGAAGCTCGAAGTGATTGTCGGCTGCGACGATCTCGCGCTCGAAGGCTTGCTCGCAGGCGCTACCGGCTGGATCGCGGGCCTGACGAACGTCGTCGCTCGCGAGTCGATCGATCTCTACGACCTCGTCATGCAACGCAGGATCGACGAAGCATCCGCGCTCTATCGCAAGCTCCTTCCCCTGTTCCGTTATGACTCGCGTCCCACGTTCGTGCAGGCTATCAAGTTCGCGTTCGAGCGCATTGGAAAATCCGCCGGCGCCACGCGACCACCACGTCTTCCGCTCGACGATTCCGATCGTCGCCTGATCGCCGAGGCGCTCGATCCGTTTGTGACCGTTGCCCACCACTGACGTCGCCGTCGTCGGCGGAGGCATCGTCGGCACCTGCGCCGCGATCGAGTTACAGCGGCGCGGACGAGCGGTGACGATCGTCGAGCGTAACGAGCCCGGTGCCGGAACAGCCGCTGGAAGCGCGGGTTATCTCGCCTACGACGACATCTTCCCTATTCCGTCGCCGGCAATCGTTGCGGGCTTGCCGAGAATGCTCTTCGATCGCAACGGTCCGCTCGTCGTGCAGACGACGTACCTTCCGCATCTCGCCGGCTGGGGATTGCGCTTTATCGCCGCTGCGCGACCGTCGGTGATCCGTCGCAGCATCGCTGCGCTCGCACCGATGAATCGTCTCGCCTCGAAGGCGCACGAAGATCTTGCTGCACGCGCGGGCGCGCAGCGCTACCTCGTGCGTGAGAGCGTGTTTCACGTCTTTCGGACGGAGGCGTCACTCGAAACGGCATCCAAGCTCATCCCAACGCTCGAACGCGAGGGATTCGACGTAACGGTGATGGATCGCGACACGTTGCAGGCGCTTGAGCCGGCCATCCGCAACGGCGTCGCGGGAGCCATTTCGTTCCCAAACTCGCACCGCTGCACGAGTCCGGGCCGATACGGCGCAGCACTCGCAGAGTACTTCCGCGGCCAGGGCGGCAGCGTGATTCGTGGCAACGCACAGGCGCTCGAAGCATTCGGCGGTGGTTGGATCGTCCGCGCCGACGGCGAGGAACTACTGGCACCGCGCGTCGTCGTCGCAACCGGAGCCTGGTCGCGCGCGCTACTCGCTCCCCTCGGTTACACGGTGCCGCTCGAGAGCGCACGCGGCTACAACTTGATGCTTGCCGAGCCCGGCGTAGCGCCTTCGCGTACGCTGCTCTTCGAGGAAGATCACTTCTGCGCGACACCGATGGAGGAAGGGCTACGCCTTGCCGGCACAGTCGAGTTCGCCGGCCTCGAGGCTCCGCCGAACTTCTACCGCTCCGATATGCTCTACGATATCGCGCGAGGCTATCTTCCGGATCTACAGCGCGATCCGGCGACGCGCTGGATGGGGCATCGCCCCTCCCTTCCCGACTCGCTGCCGGTGATCGGAGAGTTACCGCAGCATCCGGGTATCATCGCAGCTTTCGGTCACGAGCGACGCGGCCTGATGCAATCCGCAGTCACGGCGCAATGTGTCGCCGATCTCGTCGAGCGCAAGCCGCCCCCGATCGATCTTGCGCCGTTCCGAATCGATAGATTCTAAGCGCGATGGAACCATCTGGACAGGGATGGACGCAGATCGGCGGGCTCGCTCTCGCATTCGTCCTCTCCGCAATGATCGGCCTCGAGCGCGAATACCGTCAGAAGAGCGCCGGGCTACGAACCTACACCATCGTCGGATTCGCAGCTGCGCTGCTCATGCTCATCTCGAAGTACGGCTTCACGAACGTTCTACGTCCTGGATACATCGAGCTCGACCCGTCGCGTGTTGCGGCTCAGATCGTCACGGGCATCGGTTTCATCGGTGGCGGCTTGATCTTCGTCCGGCGAGCTACCGTGCAGGGCCTGACGACGGCCGCGGTTGTCTGGCTGACGGCGGCAGTCGGCATGGCCTGCGGTGCCGGCCTCCCGGTACTCGCGGTGGCAGTGACCGCCGGACACTTCGCCGTCGTGCTCGCGTTCCCAAAGGTTCTCCGCAGGATCGGGCACGAGCCGCCTTCCGAGTTCTTCATCGAGCTCAGCTATGAGGAGGGGCGCGACGTCTTACGGCAAGCGTTGCTCCTTATCGTGCAGCGCGGCTTCACGGTGACGGCGATGCAGGCGGAGCGTGGAGGCGAGCAGCGGCAGGGCACGGCGCACGTTCGGCTCGGCCTGCGCGGGCGAGGCACGGCAACCGAGCTCGTCGATCGCCTTGCGACCATCCCAGGCGCTGTCGGCACGCGCTGGGACGAGGAGGAGACCGAGTAGACAACGGAACCTACCGTCGTCATGCGTTTTTCTGCTATCGCGCTAACGTTCGTTTTCGCTTGCTCCATCGTCTCGCCGCAAATCGCACGGGCGCAGACGCAGCCCTTCACATTCGACGACTTCGCGAAAATTGTACGCTTTTCGGATCCGCAGGTCTCACCTGACGGCAGGCGTGTCGCCGTAGTCGAGAGCCGTGTCGACATGGCTGGCGATCAAATGCGCACGGCGATCGTGCTCGTCGACATCGCGAGCGGCGAGACGCGAACGCTGACGCAGGGGCGCGACCATGTCGCGATGCCGCGCTGGTCACCAGACGGGTCGCGTCTCGCGTTCGTCACGCTTCCTTCGTGTGCGTCGCAGCCGTGCGCCCCGGCAAAGGCGCAGGTCTTCGCCTTTCCGATGGATGGCGGTGATCCGGTACAACTAACGCACGCGAGCAACGGTGTCGAGAGCTACGCATGGCGGCCGGATGGTCGCGCGATCGCGTACGTGACGAGCGACGACGCAGTGAACAAGGCTGACATCGAGAAGCACCGTGACCTCTTCGTCGTCGGCGATCAAGATTTTCTCTCGCAGGCTGCGCCGGTTCCCGCGCACATCTGGCTACAGCCGCTTGGAGGCAATGCAGAGCGTATTACGAGCGGCGCGACGAGCCTCGGTAGCGGAGCATTCTCGGGAGATATCTCTTGGTCTTCAGACGGTACGCGCATCGCGTTCGTACGCTTCCCCGACGCGTACTCCGGGCATTTTGGACACACGCGGTCCTGCGTCGTGTCGCTTGCCACGAAGGACGTCGCCTGCCTGGGCGACGGGTTCTCCAACGATGCCGGCTTCTCGCCATCCGGCGACCTCCTCTACTACAACGGCGCGCACGACGGCTACTGGTCGATTCAGCTCGACGCGTTCGTGCGCGACGGCACGCAGGCGCGGCCGATCGCTGCCGACCTCGATCGCGATGTCAGCTGGGCTCTCTGGGTGCGCGACGGCGAAGCCCTCTGGCTGGCTGCAGATGACCGGGCTACCGTCGGCTTGTGGTACGCACCGTTGCACGGAGCGGTGCGCCGCGTCGATCTCGGAGATATCGTCTTCGGCCGGCAGGCGAGCCCCGCGCCCGACGGCGGCCTCGCTTTCATTGGAGCGACACCAGAGGATCCGTCGGAACTCTACTATCTCGCGCCAGGTGCCGCCCCGCGGCGCTTGACCAACGAGAACGCGTGGCTGTCACGCTATACGATCGCAAAGACAGCCGAGTTCACCTGGATGAACGACGGCTTCCGCGAAGACGGCGTGCTGACGTACCCGGCGCAATATATCGCTGGACACGCATACCCCCTCGTGCTCGTCATCCATGGCGGTCCGACGGAGAGCGCGTCGACCGTCGGCTTCAGCGCCTTCACGCAGGTCCTCGCCGCGCACGGTTATTTCGTGCTGCAACCGAACTATCGCGGCAGCGACAACCTCGGCTTCGTCTATGGAAAGGCACTCGTCGGTGACGTCGACGCAGGCCCGGGGCGCGACATCGTCGCGGGCGTGAAGGCGCTCGAAGCGACCGGCATGATCGATGCGTCACACGTCGGCGTCTCCGGATGGTCCGGCGGCGGCTTGCTCACGTCATGGCTGATCGGGCATTATACGATCTGGAGTGCGGCCGTCTCGGGCGCGGCGGTCGACGATTTCATCGAGGAGTACGACCTCACCGACGCGTTCGATTACATGCCGAGCCTCATGGGTGGGCTTTCGCCCTGGCAGGGGAATGGGCACGCGGCCTATGTCGCGTCATCGCCGATCACGTACGTCGCGAACGTCACGGCACCGACGCTCATCCTGAGCGACACCGGTGATTACCGCGTTCCTACGGTGCAGGCGTACGCTTTCTACCACGCACTGAAGGAGAGCGGCAAGACAGTCGAGTTTGTCGCGATCCCGGCCTATGGGCACTTTCCGTCCGATCCGGTGCACCAACTCGAGGTTTATAAGCGTTGGACGGACTGGATGGACCGTTACCTTCATTAGTACGACCACCGGCGCTCGCGTCGTCTGCATCGGCGGAGCGAGCGCCGACCGCATCTTCCGCTGCTCCGATGCCGCGCATATGCGGACGTCAAACCCCGCGCACGCCGAGCGCGGGTTCGGCGGCGTTGCGCGAAACGTCGCTGAGAATCTTGCACGCCTCGGCGTCCAGGTCGCTTTTTGCGGGACCGTCGGCAACGACGATGCAGGTCGCGATCTCGTGCGTCATCTGCAAGCCGCGGGCTGCGACGTCGGGGGCGTTCGCGCCGTCGACGGTGCGGTGACTGCGCAGTACGTAGCGATCATCGCGGCCGACGGGGAGCTCGTCGTAGCGGCGTTCGACTCCGGCGTGCTCGAGAGTACAACGCTCGCCGATCTCGAGAACTGGATGGGATTCGCCGTCGGCGCTGCGTGGCTCGTCGTCGACTGCAATCTTCCCGCCCCGCTTCTCGCCGACGTGATAGAGCGCCGCCGCCACTCACGGTGGCGGCTCGCCGTCGACGGCACAAGCGTTGCGAAGGTCTCTCGCCTACCGAAAGATCTCTCACCGGTGGACGTGCTGTTCGTCAACGAAGCGGAGGCGCGTACACATGGCGTGCGCGGCGCGAAGGCGATCGTGACGTCGCGTGGCGCCCGCGGGATTCTCCTGCACGCAGAGGGTGGGCTCGCAGAGATCCCGCCGCCAAGCGTGCAAAACGTCGTCGACGTGACCGGTGCGGGCGACGCACTCCTTGCCGGAACGCTGCAAGGCTTGATCGACGGCAAGCCGTTGCACGAAGCGCTCACGCGCGCGACCACCCTGGCTGCCCGGACCCTGCAATCACCGACGGCCGTTCCGTGAAGTACTCCGATGAGGTCGCAAAGGCGAAGGGCAGCGGCGTACCGATCGTCGCGCTCGAAACGACCATCCTTTCCCATGGGATGCCCTATCCGCAGAATCTCGAAACCGCGCGCGACGTCGAGCGGATCGTTCGTGACGCGGGCGGCGTGCCCGCGACGATCGCAGTCTTGAAGGGCGAGATTCAAGTCGGGCTCGACGCCAAGCAACTCGAACGCGTCGCCTTCGAACCGATGCTCAAGCTTGGTCGCGCCGATCTCGCCTACGCGCTGGCGAAAGGCGCCGATGGGGCAACCACGGTTGCGGCGACTGCGCACTGCGCCGCAATCGCAGGGATTCGCGTGTTCGCCACCGGCGGTATCGGGGGCGTCCACCGCGGCGTGGAGTCGACGATGGATATCTCCGGCGACCTCGACACGCTCGCCTCAACGCCGATCGCCGTGGTTTGCGCCGGGGCGAAGGCGATCCTCGATCTACCCAAGACGCTCGAGGCTTTGGAGACGCGCGGTATTCCCGTCGTAGGCTTCCGCACCAGCGAGCTTCCCGCATTTTGGAGCCGTTCGAGTGAGTTACCGCTCTCGCTCCGTGCAGAGTCGACGCAGGAGATCGCAGCGATGATCGACGCGCAAGAGACGCTCGGTTTGCGCAGCGCGATCGTCGTCGCAAATCCGATTTCGCCGGACGACGAGATTCCGGCGCAGACGCTGCAGGTGCAGATTGACGCGGCAATCGCTGAGGCGAGCGCCGCGCGGATCTCAGGGAAGGCCCTGACGCCGTGGCTGCTCGATCGCCTTTTCACGCTCACCGAAGGGCGGACGCTGCGCGCGAATGTCGCGCTCGTCCGTTCGAACGCCCGGCTTGCGGCCGAGATTGCTCTCAGCCTACGAGATCGTGCCAGCTCTGCGCGTGCAGATGCACGCCGTAATACTCCGCCGCAGCCCTGATGTTCTCGAACGCGAGCGCTCGCTCGCGGTCGCTGACACCCGCTACTTCGCCGAAGCGCGCGATCGCGCTCCGGACATGTGAAGCGTCGGTCAGCGGCTCCTTTCGCTCCTTTGGAAAGGCGAAGATGCTCGCCGGCAGCTTTGGGCGCGGCTCGTTTCCGCGCAGCGGCTTCCATGTGATCTCCATAGGAGCAAGTCTACGGACGCGCTGTTGCGATGGTGTTTCCTTGGAGTGATCGCCGCGTGAACGTCGTAAGACCGCCGTGTGCAGTCGTATCCGCGCGACCTCATCGGCTATGGCCGCAATCCTCCGCACCCCGGCTGGCCGGGCGATGCCCGCATCGCCGTGCAGATCGTCCTGAACTACGAGGAGGGCTCGGAGTACTCCATCCCCGACGGCGACGGTTTCTCAGAGACCTACCTCACCGAAGTCCCGGGAGCGACGCTTGGAGCAGGGAGGCGCGACCTCATCGTCGAGTCCATCTACGAGTACGGAAGCCGCGCCGGGTTCTGGCGGCTCATGCGCCTCTTCGCCGAGCGCAGATTACCCATAACGATCTTCGGCGCCGCGCTGGCGCTGGAGCGCAATCCCGAGGCGGCGCGCGCGATTCGCGAGGCAGGATACGAAGTCTGCGCACACGGGCGCCGCTGGGTCAGTTTCCACGAGATGAGCGAGGAGCAGGAGCGTGAAGATATGCGACGCGCGATCGAGTCGCTTGCGCAAATTACCGGAGAGCGTCCCTACGGATGGTATTGCCGCTACGCCCCGAGTGAGAACACGCGTCGCCTCGTTGTCGAAGAGGGCGGCTTCCTCTACGACTCCGATGCGTACAACGATGATCTTCCGTACTGGGTTCGCGTCGGAGGCAAGGCGCATCTCGTGATTCCTTACACACTCGACGCGAACGACATGAAGTTCTCGGTCGCGCCCGGATTTACGTCGCCATCCGGCTACTTCGAGTACTTGCGCGACACGTTCGACGTGCTCTACAGAGAGGGAGCAACGTCTCCGAAGATGATGTCCGTCGGGTTGCACTGCCGACTCGCAGGACGCCCGGGCCGTGCCGCTGCTCTTGAGCGCTTCCTCGATTACGTGCTTGCGCACGACCGTGTTTGGATCGCTCGGCGCGTCGATATCGCGCGCCACTGGATCGCGCAGCACCCGGCGGAGAGCATCTAAGTGAGCGACGTCAACGAGCGCCTCGCGGAGCTTGCACAGATCGGGCGCGTCGAGCATGGCATCGATCGAGCCCTCGCCACGCCTGCTGAGCGCGCCGCCCGCCTGCGCTTCGCAACGTGGGCGCGCGAGCGAGGTTACTCGCTCACGCAAGACCGCGTCGGTAATCTCTTCGCGCGCCGCAAAGGTGTGCGCGAAGGCGCGCGACCGCTGCTCGTCGGCTCACACCTGGACACCGTCAAGAGCGGCGGCGCCTATGACGGCGCGTACGGCGTCGTCGCTGCACTCTGCGCACTCGAAGCCCTCGACGAGCGCAACGCGGAGACGGAGCATCCAATCGAAGCGGTCGCGTGGGTCGGAGAAGAGGGAGGCCGCTTTCCGTTCGCCTGCGTCGGCAGCGCCGTCTTTACGGGAGCGTTCGACGCAGAACGCGCGCTCGCCCTGACTGATTCCGAGGGCGTAACGCTCGCGCAGGCACTCGCATCTTCGGAGGGTGGCCTTTTAGGCGACGTGCCGCAGCGCGAAGACTCGCGGGTTGCGGCGTATCTCGAGATCCACATCGAGCAGGGGCCGATCCTCGAGCGTGAAGGCGTCTCACTCGGCATCGTCACGGCCATCAACGGCCAGCGCCGGTATCGTGTCGTCGTGAACGGGACGCCGGGACACGCCGGCACGGTTCCCATGGCACGGCGCGGCGACGCGCTCTGTGCAGCAGCCGACATGATACACACAGTCGAGCGTGCCGCGCTCTCTACCGGAGAGTGCGTCGTGACCTTCGGCACGCTCGTCGTCGAGCCGAATGCGCCTAACGTGATTCCCGGACGCGTCGCCTTCTCGGTTGACATTCGCTCTCCGGAAGACGCGCGCATCGAAGCGGTCGAGGTCGCGTTGCGGGATGCGGCCGGCGACGTCAATGCTCGCCGGCGCGTTGCAGCCGCAATTGAGCGTCTTCAGGGGCATGCGCCGATTCCGATGGACCCAAAGCTCCGTAACGCGATCGCTCGAGCCATCGACCCGCTCGGAGAGCGGGTGATCGACGTCCCGAGCGGTGCCGGGCATGACGCGATGCTTCTCGCGCGCATCGCGCCGAGCGCGATGATCTTCGTGCCCTCTATCGGCGGCCGGAGTCACGTTCCCGACGAAGAGACATCACCTCGCGACCTGGGGCTCGGCGTTGCCGCTCTGACTGCATCGATCATCGAAGTGGAAAGGTTCGTCGTCTAGGGAGACTCGTGCGCTTCTTCATTTGCGGTTCAGCGCTGCGCGGCCAGCCGGATCACCAGAACCTCGGGACCGCGTCTTTCTTAGGAGAGGCGCAAACCGCGCCGAAGTATCGCCTGCACTCCGTGAAGAACGGTTGGCATCCCGGAATCTACGAGGTTGCGCGAGACGGCATCTCAATTCCCGGCGAACTCTACGAGCTCACGGAGACGCAACACGAGCATCTTCTCGCAGGTGAACCGCCCGACATGTACGAGG
>JASHTE010000156.1 GCA_030040695.1 Vulcanimicrobiota bacterium
GAGGCGGCCGCATGCGCTACAGATACCGCAATCGCTCCGGCGACATCGGTTGGGGCGGCGACCGCGTGAGCTACGACGGCGGGCGCGGCGGTGATCCTGCGCGGCCGACGCGCGGACAGCTCGCGATCATGCACGGCCACCACGTAGGTATGACGCAAACCCAAATGCAGCATGCTCAGATCGCGTCTCGCGATCGCGGCCTCCTCTACTCGGTGAATCGCGGTCGCCCAAGCGACCCCGCGGTCGCACACGCCTTCACCGCGCACAACATGCCGGCACACTTCGCCGCGATCACCTCGCATGACCGAGCCGTGGCCTCCGGCCACGTCGTGAGAAGCGTCTCGGCTCGCCACAGTGCGATAACCCGCCATGTGACTTCGCGTCGCACGACTTCGCGTCGTACGACCTCGCATCGCACGACCTCACGTCGCACGGCGACGCACCATACGAGTGTCGTGCATCATACGACCGTCGTGCATCATACGACCGTCGTGCATCATACGGCCGTCGTGCACCATACGACTGCAGTGCACCATACGACCGCCGTGTATCACGCAGCGCCGGCATACCACGCAGCGCCGGCATACCACGCAGCGCCCGCATACCACGCAGCGCCTGCATACCACGCAGCGCCGGCATACCACGCAGCGCCCGCATACCACGCAGCGTCCGCATACCACGCGGCGCCCGCTCACGCGGCGCCTGCGGGACGCGCAGCTCCGGCGTCTCACGCAGCACCGGCTCACCAGAAGTGCTGCATGAGAAGCTCGATCTAGCGAGAGTCTGAGGCAGGCGGCGCTGCCTCGTCCGGCGGAGCTGTGCGCATGATGCGCACAGCTCTCGCGCTTCCGGCGCTCGTCGTACTGTTCGGTGCAACACGTGCGCCACAGCTGGTTCCCGGCGGAGGTCCGTGGACGGCGCCAGAGATCCTGCACCTCCGCGGTACCGTCGACCGCCTGCTACGCGCCCCAGTTCTCCGCGGAGCACAGGTTGGATTCATCGCGATCGACACACAGCGCCATACGCTTCTCTATGCGAGAAACGCGGATCAGGAGTTCATGCCGGCATCGAACTTCAAGCTACTCGTCGGCTCGACCGCGTTGCACCGGCTTGGGCCGAACTTCTCCTATATGACGACCGTAGCCGCCGACGCTCCACAGCGCTCCGGCATTGAAAACGGCAATATCTATCTGCGCGGCGGTGGCGACGCGCTGCTCTCGGTTGCGGACCTTCGTCAGGCTGCTGCGACAGTGGCCGCGGACGGCATTCATGAGGTTACCGGTTCAGTCGTTACCGACGCCTCGCACTTCGATGCTCAGCGCTACGGCTACGGCTGGTCGTGGGACGATCTGCCCTACTACTACGCGCCGGTCATCACGGCTCTCGAACTAGAGGACGGAGTCGCTCGCGTCCAGATCGAGCAGCCTTCTGCGATCGGCAGTGCGCCTCGGGTGAATGTGGCGCCGGAGAGCACGGCTTTTACCGTCGACGACGACCTGCGCGCCGGGCCGCCCGGCTCGGCGAACACCATTGACGTCGCGCGTCCGTGGAATCTTCCGGAGACAATCCAGCTTCATGGCTCGTACCCACTCGGCGACCGCAGCGGCGGTAGCTTCTTCGTCGCCGTTCCGGACCCGGAATCTCTCGCAGGCGACGTTTTCTTGAAGGCGCTCGAGAGTAGCGGCGTCACCGTTGCGAACGGCGTCACCCGTGGGAAGATCGCAGCGCGCCCGGTTGTGCTGTGGTCGCACGCCTCGTTGCTGATGCCGCAGTTGCTGGCGCGCTTCTGGTATCCGAGCGACAACCTGATGGGTGAGCTCCTGCTCAAAGAGCTCGGCGTGCTCGGCGCGGGTGAACCCGGAACAGACGAGCACGGCGCCGCGGTCGAGCGTCAGTTCCTCCGCAGCGTCGGCGTCGATCCCGGAACGGTAACGATTGCCGATGGTTCGGGGCTCTCGCAATACGACCGCATCACGCCGCGCGACCTTCTTGCGATCCTTGAATACGACTGGCGTGCGCCGTACCGCGAGGTTGTTCTCGATGCGCTCCCTGTCGCAGGCGTGCGCGGCACGCTCCGCCGCTCGTTCCTTGGAACGTCCGCCGAGTATCACGTCTTCGCCAAGACCGGCAGCATCAGTCACGTCCGGACAATCTCCGGTTTCATTCAGACGAGAACGCACGGCGTCGTCACGTTCTCACTCCTCGTGAACCAATGGATGGGAGAGCAGCAGCGGGGAGGCGCGTCAGCCTTGGCGAGGCTCAGAGGCGCCATCCTCTCGACAATCGCGCAGCAGTAGAACCGCCTGCCGCGAGCCACAGGAGGAAGGGGTGGCTTGGGTAGCCCTTCGGAGGACCCGAGCGCCTGGCTGTGGCATTAAGGCACCTTAAAGTGAACGAGCGCGACCTGCGCCGATCACTTTTCTTTTTCTCGGGGCTTCAAAGAGGTGGAGAAGGATATGGTGTTTCGGATTGGGGCAAGGGCTACGCTTCTCGTCGCCGCTTGCGCACTGCTATTCGGCATTCTTGTTCCGCAGACGACCGCACTCGCCGGCACCACCGGCACGATCCAAGGCACGGTGGTTAGCTCGAACGGCGCCCCGCTGCCCGGCGTGAAAGTGACGGCTTCGTCGGCAAGCCAGGTCGCCGCAACGACGACCGACGCGCACGGCTTCTACTCCCTCATCGCGCTCCTGCCCGACACGTACACGCTGACGTTCGAACTCTCCGGCTATCTCACGGTGAGCGCTGCCGGTGTCAGCGTTCTGCAAGACGAAAGCCAACTCATCAACGAGAGACTTCAGCTCGTCTCATTAAAGACGATCGCACACATTCAGACTGCAGGAGCGTCGAACCTCGTCAACCCCAACCAGGGCAGCGACGTCTACAACGTCACGGGGCAGGAGCTTACGGCTGCGACGAACCCCGGCGATCTTCTCAATACGCTCTATCAGTACGCCGATGTCGCACCCGGCGTCACGTCGACGGGATTCCCGGCCCAGCCGCGCGTGCGCGGCGGCCAAGTTACCGACCTCGGCTATGAGTTCGATGGCATTCCGATTGCCGACGATATGACGGGCTTCTTCACAACGAACCTCTCGAATATCGGCGTGCAGAATCTCGAGGTGTACACGG
>JASHTE010000157.1 GCA_030040695.1 Vulcanimicrobiota bacterium
CCCGCGAAGCCGCTTCCGCGGCAGTACTCGCAACCGTCCTCGACGCCGCAACGTGCGCAGCTCATGCGTACGAGCCGTTGAGTGATGATCCCCGTGAGCGAGGCCGCCACCGCTTGCCGTGGTACACCGAGATCGACAAGGCGCTCGATCGCACGAACGGCGTCGCGGCTATGTAAGCTCGTCAAGACAAGCTGACCGGAAAGCGCTGCAGACGTTGCAACGTTTGCCGTCTCGGCATCTCGCATCTCTCCAACCATCACCACATTCGGGTCCTGTCGCAAGACGGCGCGCAACGCCCGCGCAAACGTAATCCCGGCGCGCGTATTGACCTGAACCTGCGCCACGCCGGTGAGACGCATCTCTACTGGGTCCTCGATCGTGCACAGGTGTTCTTTCGTCGATCTTCGTTCTTCCAGCGCAGCGTAGAGGGTTGTCGTTTTTCCGCTTCCCGTCGGCCCGCACACAACGACGAAGCCATGCGCAGCACCGACGAGCACGCGGACACGGTGTCGTGTATCTGCGTCCATACCGAGGTGATCGAGTGAGGGGCGTTGTGAACGTGCATCGAAGAGACGTATGACGAGCCGTTCGCCATCCATGGTTGTAATCGAGGAAAGGCGCGCGTCGATCGGTGCCCCATCATGGTCGAACGAATATCTTCCGTCCTGCGGCTGCCGGCGGTCGCCCACGTCGAGAGAAGCCAGAATCTTCAACCTTGCAACCACCTGCAGATAGAGATTCCGGTCCACGCACCGTACCTCAGAGAGGCTGCCGTCGACTCGCTGACGCACGCGGCCTCCGCCATCGAACGGTTCGACGTGCACGTCCGACGCGCACGATCGAACGGCGATTGTGTGAATCTCGTCCACGAGACGCACGGCCGGGGCCGAGCTTTCGATTCTCTCCTTCGCATCTGCCGAGCCATACGCAAGAGCAAGCTCGCTGCGAATAACCTCTCTCGGTAACGCTGTCGCGCGAACCCGCATGCCGGTAAGCAACCGAATTCGATCGACTGTTGCGGGCTCGTTGTCAGGAACCGCTACAAGCAGCTCGGAGCCATCGACCGCATACGGGAGAACATCGTGCCGGAATGCGAAGCCCGCGGGAATATAGCGCAGAGCCTCGGGTTCCAGCCGGAACGCCGCGAGAGCCACACCCAATCCTCCTCTGTTAGGAAATCTTATGCCATAAAATGTGGCATCGTGCAAGAGGGCGAATGCAGATTATCGCGATGTTGGCGCATCGCGAGCATTACGGGGTACTCTCTCTCCCCTGGCGCATCTGGATCCAACCGCGGAAGTTCGCGTGGAACATGTTATCCACAGCCGGTGTCGCGACGTGCTCGAATGGCGAGAGATGCCGATCGCGCTTTAGGCGTTCGAAGAGCTCGAGGTCCTTTTCGATCTCGCGCTGTCCCTCATGCGTCAAATATGAGACGCGCGCACAGCGCGCGACCGAAACGCGCTTGCGCAGCTCGATGTCGAGGCTGAGCTCGTCGGGCTGAATGAGCGGCGTATGCCACTCGCCCGATCGCACGATGCTCGGTGCGCTTCCACGCATCGCTTCTCGCATCCGCAACGCCGCCTCTCGGATCTCCGGTTGCGCGTTCGGTGAGCAGCGCAGCTCGAAGAAGTTCTCCCACTCTGTGGCAGTGACGATCACGGTATGCCAGAGGAACGGTTCCAAGAGCCGGTTGACGATCTGCTTGTGGACGCCGAGCTCGTGCAGCTTCCTCGCCTGAGCAACGGCGCAGTCGCGCGCCTCTAACCATGCGTGTCGCGCGAGCTCTTCCTCCTCCGCTGCGAGCAGTTCGCTCGCCGACATGCCTTTCTGGTTACGGCCCCACTCGAGCGGGACTACGGGATCGCTCTCGACGCGTTGCAGAATTTTGCTCGTTGGCACGGCTCTGCTGCTCGCCGAATTTCGCGAGAACTGCCTGTGCGTGTTGAATTCAGCCAAAACGAAGCGGGGAAACGTCACCTCCAACGTGGTGAGCCGTATCCCCGCCTCACTGATGCTATCGAGCAGCACCCGCGCTGCATGCTCCATAGGCTGTCCCTCGACTCCGCTCCCTTTGCTCGCTGCGCTCGGGATGACAGACGCTTCGCTCGCGGAGTTCACACTGAGCGCGCGGAGCACCGGCGAGGTGCTAGCCTCTGTACCTCAAGAACGCTGGAACTTCGATGTCGTCCATGTTCACTGGAGCGACGGTGTCGAACTTCCCGGAGTCGAAGGTGAAGCCCGCAACCGAGCCGCGGAAGCTCCGCGCTGCACCGAAGCCGGCAGCGAGCACCGTCACGCGAACCTTGCCCTGCATGCTCTTGTCGATCGATGCACCGAAGATGATCTGCGCATCGGGATCGACGGCGCGGCTGATCATCTCTGCGGCTTCGTTCACCTCGTACATCGCCATGTCGGGGCCACCGGTGATGTTGAAGATCACGCCGCGGGCGCCCTCGATCGTCGTCTCGAGCAGCGGTGAGGCAATCGCCTTTTGGGCGGCGTCGGCTGCGCGGTGCTCGCCGGAGCCTTCCCCAATCCCCATCATTGCCGAGCCCGCGTCGCTCATGATTGTCTTGACGTCGGCAAAGTCGAGGTTGATGAGGCCGGGCTGCGTGATGAGATCGCTGATGCCGGCGATGCCTTGCCGCAGCACGTCGTCCGCGTAGGCAAAGGCTTCGTTGAGCGGCGTCTTCTTCTCGATGACTTGCAGGATGCGCTCGTTTGGAATCGTGATGAGCGTGTCGACCTTCTGCTCGAGCTCCGCGATGCCGTGCTCGGCCACTTGCATACGCTTGCGCCCCTCGAACGTGAAGGGCTTCGTGACGACGGCGATCGTCAGCGCGCCCGCTTCACGCGCGAGCTCCGCGATGATCGGCGCCGCGCCCGTCCCCGTGCCGCCGCCCATGCCTGCGGTGATGAAGACGAGATCGGAATCGGAGAGCACCATCCCGAGGTCTTCGCGGGACTCCTCCGCCGCCTCGCGGCCGAGCGATGGATCCGCACCTGCTCCGAGGCCGCGCGTTCTCCCGCCGCCGATGTGCACCGTATTCTCGGTCAGCGAACTTCGCAGCGCCTGCACGTCGGAGTTTACCGCGTAGAACTCCACGCCGGTGAGCCCCGCTTCGATCATGCGGTTCACGGCGTTGCAGCCGCCTCCGCCGATGCCGATTACTCTGATGGTGGCCGTGTGCTCGGGCACGTAGCGACGTCCGTCTGACATTCCGTTCTCCTCCGATGACGTAAAGAAATTCAA
>JASHTE010000158.1 GCA_030040695.1 Vulcanimicrobiota bacterium
CACCCATTCTGGGATGGACGCCGCTATGACGCGTTAGATCGATGCGCTCGACCGCGACGCCGGCAAGCGCTACTGCCGCGTCGAGCACGTGGCGCGCGTACCCCGCAATCGTAAGCACGGTGCGATGGTGGATTCTGTCGCTCGTCCGGTGTAGAACGTACGCTCCCGCGCGCTCGACGGCCTCGACGGCGCGTGCGACCGTGGTCGCGTCACGTCCTTCGGAGAGATTCGGAACGAGCTCGAAGATGGCTTCAGGCGAAGACACGGGCGATTGCCTCGTCGACGTCACGCAGGTCTTCAGGTGACCAGATGCGGCTGTAGCCCAGCTTGTGCGCCTCAGCTACGCGTCGCGCTGCGCCGCTCACTCGGCGAAGCTCGCCGGAAAGTCCGAGCTCGCCGAAGGCGGCCGAATCGTTCGGCACGGCGCGATTGCGAAATGACGATGTGATTGCGAGCGCAATGCCGAGATCTGCGGCGGGCTCGGCGACGCGCAGACCGCCTGCTACCGAAACGTAGATATCGTGTGTTGCCAGATGCAAGCCGGCCCGCCGTTCGAGCACGGCGACGATCATCGCGAGGCGCGGCTGATCGACGTTGTTTGCGAGGCGGCGCGGCGTGCCGAAGCTCGTCTCGCCGACGAGCGCCTGCACTTCGACAAGGACGGGGCGCGAGCCCAGAATCGAGGCGACGACGCAGGAGCCGCTCGCGCGTGTCGATCCGCGGGTAATGAAGAGCTCCGATGGATTTGCGATCTCGGCCAAGCCGGTCTCGCACATCTCAAAGACGCAGATCTCGTCGATCGAGCCGAAGCGGTTTTTGTACGCTCTGAGAATGCGGTGTTCGCCGCTCTGTTCACCTTCGAAGTAAAGAACCGTATCGACGAGGTGCTCGAGGAGTCGCGGCCCCGCGATCGCGCCATCTTTCGTGACGTGGCCGACGACGAGCGTCGCACAGTCGAAGCGTTTCGCGAACTGCACCAACGCCTGCGTGCAATCGCGTATCTGCGTGGCGCTTCCTGCATAGGACTCGGCTTCCGGCATCCAGACGGTTTGAATGGAGTCGACGATGAGCGCGAGCGGACGCGCGCGCTCGAGTTGATCGAGCACGCTACGGAGATTGGTTTCGGCAGCGACGAGAATCGATGTTTCGAGACCGAGGCGTCGCGCACGCAACTTCACTTGTGCCGCCGATTCCTCGCCGCAGAGGTAGACGACGCTGCCCCGTTCCGCCAGGCGTGCCGCCACTTGAAGCGCGAGGGTCGACTTTCCGGCGCCGGGAGCGCCGCCGAGCAGCGTGACGCTTCCCGGAACGATACCGCCTCCCAGCACCGCGTCGAACTCAGAGAAAGCCGTCGGAATGCGTTCGATGCGCCGGTCGTCGATCTCGTGCAGCGGAATCGGCGCGTCGCTTTGCGTCATGTGCGCCGCGCGTTGGGCGGTAACCGTGAACGGACGCTCGCCGAAGGAGTTCCACGTCTCGCACTGTGGGCATCGGCCGAGCCAGCGCGGTGATTCGAAGCCACAGGAGGAGCACAGGAAGATCGAGCGCGGCTTCGCCATCGTCGGCGTGTTCGTCCGAGCTCAAGGTTGCTCCCGTACACGGCGCGAATGCGGCGCTCGCATGAGCGATGCGCACCTCCACATCGCGATCGACGGTCCGGCCGCCGGCGGTAAGAGCACCGTCGGTCGAAGGTTGGCGCGACGGCTCGCCCTGCGATATTTCGATACGGGCGCGATGTATCGTGCGCTCGCGTACGTCGCGCGACGTGACGGCATTGCTCCGGCCGATGCCGCGTCACTGTGTGAAGAGGTCCGGCGAATACGCGTCGACCTCGAATCGGATGCCCCGCTCGGCTTTCGCATCTTCGCAAACGGCGCCGAACTTGATGAAGAGACGCTCCACTCGGAGGCGGTCACTTCGATCGTCTCGGAGATCGCAGCGCACGCGGGCGTGCGCGAGAAGATGGTCGCCGCGCAGCGGGCGATCGCCGATAAACACGACATCGTGATGGCGGGCCGCGATATCGGAACCGTCGTGCTGCCGAACGCTCAGGTGAAGGTATTTCTTACCGCGTCGGTCGCAGCGCGCGTCGAGCGGCGGCGCGTGCAGCTGGAGCACGCCGGCGTCCGCGCGCGTCAGCTAGCCCGCGAGATCGAGGAGCGCGACCGCCTCGACCGCGACCGTGCGGTTGCCCCGCTGGTTCCAGCCTCCGACGCCTACATCATCGACTCGAGCGCGATGTCGGCGGATCAGGTCGTCGACGCGATCGCTGACATCGTGGAGCGCACCGCGCAGCGGAGATGAGCTTCTATGACTTTGCGAGAGTCGTCGTCCACGCTGCCGGGCGTGTTCTGTGGCGGGTCCACGTCGACGGAAGCGAAAGGGTTCCGGCGAGCGGAGCGCTCATTATCGCGTGCAATCACGTCTCACTGCTGGGTCCTCCGATCCTCGGCGCCTTCTGTCCGAGAAAGATTCATTACATGGCAAAACGCGAGCTCTTCGAGATACCGGTCTTCGGGTCGTTGATTCGCGCGCTCGGCGCCTATCCGGTCGATCGCGAGCACAGCGCAGCCGGCGCGATCAAACGCTCGATCGAGGTTCTACGCGAGGGAGAGGCCATCGGCATCTTTCCGGAAGGGGGACGGAATCCGAAGGGTGAGGTGCGGGCGCGCAGCGGTGTTGCGTTACTGGCATCCATTGCGCGAGTTCCCGTTTTGCCTGCGGCAATCGTCGGCAGCGGCGCCGCGATGCGTCTCGCTCCGATCAGCGTCATTTTCGGCAATCCCCTACAGCTCAACGTGAGTGAAAAAGCAACGCACGAGGATTTGGCGAACTTCACCCGCAGCGTTATGGCAGAAATTCGCGCGCTCGCTTCGAGCGCCGGCGAGCACGCGTGAAGGCCGGTTCGAACGCAGAACTGCCCGCGTACGTCTACGCGCGCCGTTTTACCCTGCCTGCCTGGCTCATCCTCGGGATCATCCTCCTGCTCGGTTTGGTGTGGCGTCTCGCCTACATTCGTGCGCAGGGTTTTCCCAACGACATTTCGAGTTTCGAGGCCTGGGCCATTACGCTGGTCGCTCACGGGCCGAGCGGCTTCTACGCCTCGACGAACTTCATCGACTACCCGCCTGGATACTTCTACATTCTCGGCATCGTCGGTCAGCTGTGGTCGCTTCTCTTCAGCGCGCACGACACCGGCTACGCGGTCCTCGCGGTGCTCGTCAAGCTGCCGGCGATCCTCTTCGATCTTGGGCTCGGGGTTCTCATCTATGCGGTTGCGCGGCGCTTCGGATCGGAGAAGCTCGCGCTCGGCGCTGCAGCGCTCTACGTGCTCAACCCCGCGGTCATCTTCGTTTCGGCGCTCTGGGGGCAGGTTGATTCCGTCGCCTGCTTCTTCGCGCTGCTCGGCGTGTACGCGCTCCTGCGCAGCGATGACTTCGAGGCCCCGAAGCGTGCGAGGTACTGGATCATCGGTGGTTGGATCGCGCTGGCGTATTCACTCCTCATCAAACCGCAAGCCGCCGTGCTCGTGCCGCTCTTCATCGCGTTCGCCTTTGCGAACCGTGAGCGCCGCGAGCTGCGACTGTGGTCGACGGCATACGGCATCATTGCCGCGATCGTCTTCACAATCGTCGTCGTCGAGCCGTTCTATCCGTCGAACCCGATAGCGGCGGTTCTCTGGCTCCTGCAACGGCTCTCGTTCGGCACGAACGTCTACGCCTACAACTCCGTGAACGCGTTCAACCTTTGGGCACTGCACTTCTGGGGCGGCGCGAACGGGCTCTTCTGGCAGCAAGACAGCACGCTGATCGCGTTCATCCCCCAGTGGCTGTGGGGAATCATTCTTGTCCTCGTCGCGGTCGCGCTCGTCGTTTGGCGTTACTTGCAGCTTCAGACGCCGCAGGCGCTGCTACAAGCGGCGGCGATCGCGCTGCTCGGATTCTTCACGCTTGCGACGAGAATGCACGAGCGTTACGTGTACGACGGCGTGATCTTCACCATCGCGTGTCTGCCGATCGCGCGGCGCTACCTGTGGATCGCGCTCGGCCTCTCTATCGTCTTTTGGTCGAATCTCACGTACTCGTACCAGTACATCGCCGTCATGACCGCGGGGCAGGGTGCGAACCAAGGCGTCAATGCGGCCGACCTTTGGGGGCTGTGGTCGTCGACGTTCGCTCTCGCGAACGTCATCATGTTTTTCTACCTCGGCTACGCGTATCTCGGCGAGACGATCGCCAAACCGGACCTCCTCGGCAGCGTGCGCAATTGGTTCGATCCACGAGAGGGGCTCTCGGCGTTTCGCAAGCCGCTCGACCACGCCGTGATGTGGGTGCTCGGCATCGCGAGCTTCATCCTGTCGCTGCGAATACCGACGTGGTACTGGAAGCCGACCGACAAGATCTTCGACGAAGTCTACTTCGCCCGCGCCGCAGAAGAGTATCTCCACAATTACCGCATCTACGAAAACACGCACCCACCGCTGACGAAGCTCCTCATCACGCTCTCGACGTGGATGTTCGGTGGGCTCTACCACGGCGGCGATCACTCCTGGGGATGGCGCTTCCTCGACGTCGTGTTCGGTGCGCTCGTCGTCATGCTGCTCTACGCGTTTGCCCGCAGGATCACGGGTTCGACCATGTGGGCCACCGTCGCAGCGGTGTTCTTCATATGTGACGGGATGCACTACGTGCAGTCGCGTATCGCGACGCCCGAAGGCTTCGTCGTCTTCTTCTCGCTCGCCGCGGTCTACGCGTTCTACCGATTCTGGATCGCCTCGCAGGCGGAGGAGCGCGCGCACGTCGACGTTCCGCCGTGGGTCTACCTCGCCGGTGCAAGTGGGGCGATCACGTGCGGCATCGTTGCGATGCTCGTCCTCGACGGATTGCAGCATTGGATCTTCGGCTGGCCGACGTTCAACCTCTGGGATTCGGTTTCCGGCGGACGAACGCAAGGGCCGGGGCCTGCGTTCGTCTGCGCGTTCTACTTCGCGTGCGGATTCTATCTGCTCTTCCGCAACGTATTCGTGCCGCGTTATTATGCAGACGGCGCGCACGAAGAGACGTTTGCAGAGGGCTCGTACGCACTCCAGAGGGGTGCGAGCGAGATGCACGTCGTCGACGGAGGCGTCGTCGGAAAGGGAAAGGCGCAGCAGGGAGCGCTCACCAAGGCCAAAGGCGCAGCACTCGCTTACAATTACGACGGCTTGGAGATCAGCTACACCAACGACAAGGTGCAGTACGCGGCGCCGCCCGGCAGCGCGACGTACGCCGCTGCGCGCACCGTTGCCGAGAACGGCAACGAAGACGGTCGCCACGCGAAGCTGTGGCTGTTGCTCTTTACGCTCGCGCTCGGTGCGCTCGTCAGCTCGAAGTGGTACGGCGTGATGGGGTTCGGTGTCAGCTTCTTGTTGCTGATTCTTATCTGGCTGCAGCGCTACGTCGTGCTCGCACCTGCCTCGAGCGGCGTCGAAGGCGGGATCAATCTGCGCCCGGCGCTGTGGGGCAATCCGCGAGGGTTCCGCATCGACGGGGCGCTCGTCACGATTCTCTTCGTCTCGATGACGGTCTACGGGCTCATCTGGCTTCCGGATCTCCTCCGCCAGTCGCCCGACCCGAACGAGATTCACAACATCAACGACGTCGTGGCGCGACAGTACAACATGTTCGACTACCACGACCACCTCGTCGCGACTCACCCCTACGCGTCGAAGTGGTTCGAATGGCCGTTCGACGAAGTGCCAGTCGCGTATTACTACCAAGACCATCGGAGCGACGATCATCGGCTGCTGACGCAAAACCAGAAGTGCTGCATCTACGAAGTGACATCGTTGCCGAATCCTCTCAACCTCTGGTTCGGTCTTGTGTGCGTGCCGCTGGTGGGCATCCTCGCGTGGCGGCAGCGCAACAAAGCGTATGCGCTGCTCGTCGTCACGTACTTGCTCCAGTGG
>JASHTE010000159.1 GCA_030040695.1 Vulcanimicrobiota bacterium
TCTCCCGACTCCATCTGACTGACTGCCCGGTATATGGGCACGGTTTTCTTGGTCTTGTAGCATGTTCACATTCGCTAACGATATTCGACGAGGAGAGCTGCGATGGCCAGCATGCCGCTACAAGTCTCATCCGTTGGATCGATGGACAAGCACGACCTCGTGGAGAATATCACAACCGTAGCAAAAGCCGCGAAGCTTTACGGAATGCCGGTGGTGTTCACGACGGTCAACGTCAAGAGCGGAAAGAACGCCCCGATGATCCACCAGCTGCAAGACGTCTTCCCGGATCTCGAGGCGTTCGATCGTACGTCGATCAATGCGTGGGAGGACGCGGACTTCTACAATGCCGTAAAGGCGACCGGCCGTAAGAAGCTCGTCATGGGCGCGCTCTGGACCGAGGTGTGCCTCGCCTTCCCGGCGCTCGATGCAATGCGCGAAGGCTACGACGTCTTCGCCGTGACCGACGCGGTCGGCGGCACCTCGGTCGACGCGCACAACGCAGGATTACGGCGAATAGAGCAGGCGGGTGCGCACCCCATCGGCTGGGTCTCACTACTCTGCGAGCTGCAACGTGACTGGAATCGCGCGGCGACCGTGCCGCAGTTTGCGGACCTGGTTTTCACCGTCGAGGGCAACTAGCCGTGAGCGCAACCGCGAGCGCCGCCGTTACCTTCAGGATCGATCCCGCGCACTCGAGCGTCGAGTTCGTCGTGCGGCACATGGTGATCTCGAGGGTCCGCGGCCGCTTTGCCGGGGTTCGGGGAAGTATCGCGATCCCCGACGGCTCGGACGTGCCGGTTGCCGTGGACGTCACGATCGACGCGGCATCGATCGATACGCGCGAAGAGCAGCGCGACGCGCACTTGCGGTCGGGTGACTTTCTCGACGTGACCAAGTTCCCGCTCTTGACCTTTCGCAGCAACGAGATTAACGGTACACCCGACAGCTTCTCGATGAAGGGAGACCTGACGCTCCACGGCGTGAAGCGCACACTCTCTCTACGCAGCCGTCTGGACGGAAGAACGAGAGACCCATGGGGCAACGACCGCGTCGCCTTCAGCGCCGAAGCGCAGCTCGATCGTCGCGACTTCGGCATGATCTGGAACCAGACGCTCGAGGCGGGAGGTGTTCTCGTTGGCCCGCAGGTGATGATCGAGATCACAGTTCAGGCGACCAGGGGCCCTGATGAGAGCTTTTCATAGGAGTCTTGTGAGAACAATGCTTAAGCGAGTAATGTTATATGCGCTCTGCTGTGCCGCGATGTCGACGGCACTCGCGCGAGCGTTTCCCGTCAATTTCGGCCCCAGCTTTGCAACGCGCAACGTACGTGTCGACGGCTGCACGATAAGCGTGACGATCGGCGGCCACGGTCCGGCCGTCCTTCTACTCCACGGCTATACCGAAGACTCACGGATGTGGAGACCGCTCGCGCTCACGCTTGCTCCGCGCTTTACGGTGATTGCGCCGGATCTTCCGGGTATCGGCAACTCTTCGATTCCCGCGTCGGGTATCGATATGGTGACCTCGGCTCGCCGCATTCACGAGGCGATGCACGAACTCGGTTACACGCGCCTCGCAGTCGTCGGCCACGACATCGGACTCATGGTCGCGTACGCGTATGCAGCGCAGTATCCCGCCGAGGTCGATCGTCTCGCTCTGATGGACGCGTTCTTGCCCGGTATTCCCGGCTGGGAGCCGATCTACGATGACCCGCATTTCTGGCACTTTAGGTTCTTCGGCCCGACGCCCGTCGCACTCGTAACCGGACGCGAGCGGACGTATTTCGAGTATTTCTGGAACACGTTCGCCGCAAACCCACGTGCTTCGCTTCCGGAGAGGGATCGAGAAGCGTACATTGCTGCGTATTCACGTCCGGGACGTATCGCTGCCGGCTTCGCATACTTCGCATCATTGCCGGCGACGGCGCGGGCATTCGCAAGGCTTGGGCAAAAGCGACTGCCGATGCCGGTGCTCTCGATCGGCGGAGCGGAGTCACTCGGCGTTGCGCTCGGAAAGCAGGCTCGGTTCATCGCCACGAAGGCGACCGTCATCGTGCTTGCAAACGCCGGGCACTGGATCATCGAGGAGCAACCCGCAAAGACAATCGCCGCGCTGGCGCGTTTCCTCGAGCAGTCCGACGCGCGGTGAGCTTTTGCTCCGTCCCCGGGATCGTTCTATCGGTTTGCGGAAGACACGACGAAATGACAGTCGTTTTGATCGACCATCACCGCGCACGATTCTTCGAGCCGGCAGCTGAAGGCCGGCTTGCGGAGGCCGGGCACCTTGAGCCCCTAGACCCGCACGGGTTCCGGCGGCACCTTGAACACCGCAAGGAGGCCGACTATAAGGGCGAGCGCGTTCCGGAAGCCGACGAGTTCTATGAGCGAATCGCGCAGCGGCTACGAGATGCGCCCTCGATCCTCTTCCTCGGCGACGCGACGGGAAAGAGCAGCGCCATGAGATACGTGCTTGCCTATCTCAAAGAGCGGCACAAGAAAATCTCCGATCGCGTGGTGGCAGCGCAGGCTGTCGACCTGTCGGCGATATCACTCGGCGAGATTGAACAAATCTCCCGACGCTACACCCGCTAGCCCAAATCATCCGCGGACCCGCGACAGCCTCCCGTATTACTGCGCAAGCACCTGATGAACGAATGAGATGGCGATCGACCCTTCGCCGACTGCCGATGCGACGCGTTTCACGCTACCCTCGCGAATGTCGCCGACGGCAAAAACGCCTGGTAAGCTCGTTTCAAGGAGATACGGCGCTCGCGCGAGCGGCCAGTGAGCCGCGATCAAATCGTCGGGCCCGAGCTCCGAACCCGTCTTGACGAAACCCTTGTCGTCGAGGGTGAGGCAACCGTCGAGCCACGCCGTGTTTGGCGCGGCACCGGTCATCATGAAGACGTGCGGTATCGCGTGTTCTTCGGTTGCACCGGTTTGATTGTTGCGCCATCGAACCGCACGTAGCCGATCGTCACCGAGCAGCGCGACGATCTCGGTATGCGTTTTCAACTCGATGTTCGGCGTCTCTTCGATCCTGCGGGTCAGGTAGCGGGACATGCTCTGCGCGAGGCTACCTGACCGCACGAGTACGTAGACGTGCCTCGCCGTCTTGGCGAGAAACACCGCCGCCTGTCCCGCGGCATTACCGCCCCCGACGACGATGACCTCGTCGCCCGAGCAGAGCTGCGATTCGACGAACGTCGCCCCGTAGTACACACCGTTGCCTTCGAACTTCTCGATGTTTTCCACGAGAGGTTTGCGGTACTGTACGCCGCTCGCGATGACGATCGCGCGAGCCGGGACGCCGGCGCCGCTCTCCAGCTCGACTCGGTACGGCTGGCGATCGCAGCGCAGGCGTACAGCGTGGTCGATGAGCACCTCGGCGCCGAACTTCTCGGCTTGGGTGAATGCGCGCGCGGCGAGCTCTTGTCCGGAGACGCCGGTTGGAAATCCGAGATAGTTTTCGATGCGGGAGCTGGAACCGGCTTGACCGCCTGGAGCGTTCGTCTCGACGACGAGCACGTCAAGCCCCTCCGACGCACCGTACACCGCGGCCGCCAGCCCGGACGGCCCCGCACCAATGACGACGAGATCACGGACGTGCGTCCGATCGACGGACTCGTTGAACCCGAGGCAGTCGGCGACCGCGCGGTTCGCGGGATTGCGCATGACCGTTTTTCCCCGGCAAATCACAACCGGAATCTCGCT
>JASHTE010000160.1 GCA_030040695.1 Vulcanimicrobiota bacterium
GCACGATATGCGGATGGCTTGCCGATGCGCACGAGCGTATCGTTCGCGTCGTAGCGCTCTTCATACGCCGCGCGGACGAAACACAGAACCCGACGTTCGCGCGCCGCGGCTTCGAATGCTCGCTCGCCCGTCGAGCGCTTCTCATAGTCCGGATTCATGGGGTGCGCGCTCCGCCTTTCAACCTCGCCTTCTAACGCAGCACTCTTCATTTAGCGAGGTTTTTATGTCAACTCGTGCTCAACGGCGCGCTCAGCGCGCCGCGCAGTCGCGTCCCCATCGAACGTGGATTGCCCCACTCGCAACGGCGATCGTCGTTGCTCTCGTCATCGTTGGCGTCGTGGTCGTGACGCGCGTCACGTCTGTAACGCCGCCGATCGAGGAGATGCCGAGCGGTCTCACCGTCGGCGACGTCGCTCCGCCCTTTTCCGTCATGACGTCTAACGGCCAGTTCACGCTAGCCACGGTGCACGGGCCGGTCCTCTTAGAGGTCTTCGCCTCTTGGTGCCCGCACTGCCAGCGCGAGACGGTGACGCTCAACCGGCTGTACACGATCTTCGGAAGCCGCCTCCACTTCGTGGCGGTCACCGGGAGCGGGCTTGCTATGGACCACGTTTCACCGGAATCGCAGACCGATGTCGACGCCTTTGCGCAGTTCTTTCACGTGCTCTATCCGATTGCGTTCGACGGCTCGATGGACGTCGCGAAGGCGTATTTTCAAAACGGGTTTCCCTCGATTATCCTTATCGGGGCCGACAAGCGCGTCGTCTACGTCCACGCCGGGGAGATCAGCGCACAGGACCTGACGCGCGCCATCGAGCCGGTCCTTGGCGGGCGGCGAGGGCGATGAGGAACGCGGTCGTCGCAGCGCTCATCGTCTGCACGTCCTGTGCCGGAAGCAACGGGCCGCGTTACATGTTCGAGTCGCAGCCCCATGCCGTCGTCTCGGGTGAAGCGCGGGCCGTATCCGGCGGACCGATGTTCTTTACGTCGAACGGAGAGCTCTACATCCTGGCTGGTACGCGCATTGGTCAACGCACAGGCTTGAGCGTCTACGTCTCCAGCAACGGCGGCGACACGTTCGACGAGCGCATTCCGGTTGCGCCTCCCGCGGCCGACGTCATGATGATGGGCGAGATGAGCCCGACTATGCTCCAAGATCCCACGAGCCTGTCGATGGACGTACTCTACGAAGGGGCCGACGACGAGCTCTACTTTGCGAAGGCCTCGCTCTTCGCACACCGCTTTCCGTCGGCAGTGCAACTCGTTCGCAAACGCACGCCCTCGCCGAACGGCTTTGCAACGATGGCGCTCTCTCCGGCGGGTATCCTCTACGTCGCATGGCTCGACGGCCGCGCGAGCGATCACAACCCGCCGAACACGTACTCGCTGTACGTCGCTCGCTCGACGGATCACGGCCGGTCCTTCGAAGAGGCCGTGAAGGTAGACGGAGGAACGTGCCCCTGCTGCCGGCCCGCGTTCGCCTTCGGAGCCGGCGGTGTGGTGTACGTTGCGTGGAGAAAGGTGTTTCCAGGGCAGTATCGCGACATCGTCGTAGCAATGTCGCGCGATGGGACGCACTTCTCCGGTCCGGCGCGCGTGTCGCGTGACGGATGGTCCCTGCTCGGCTGCCCGGATTCCGGACCGACGTTGAAGGTTGTCGGGAAACGGCTCTATGTCGCGTGGTACACGCAGGGTACCGCAGACACGCCTCAACTTCGCTTTGCATATAGTAACGACGCGCGAACGTTTTCGCCCGTGCAAAGCTTTGGCGCGGGAGTTTCAGACGTCAACCACCCGAAATTCGTCGGTGGCACCGCGGTGCCATTGCTCGTCTTTCAGGGTCGACCGCCGGGATCGAACCCCTGGGCGCCGCTCACGAGCTATATCGCTCGCGTTGAAGGCGGCACTGCATCCGCTGTAGAGATGATTCCCGCGGCAGACGGATCCATAAGCGACCCTGTAGCCGAAGCACGCGATGCGAACACCATCTTCGTTGCAGCGACGGCCGAGAATGGCCGTGGCTCACAGCTCGTGCTCGAGAGAGGTCGCAATCCATGACCGATTACGGGTCGTGAGACGGGCAGAGTTCATCCGAACCGGCGCGACCGCGATGGCGGTCGCGACTCTTCCTGCTTTGACGAGGAGGGCGCAAGCTGCCGATGTCGTCGAGTATCGGCTCACGTCGGCGCCACGAGTCTTCTCGCCGGCGCCCGGAGTCCGATTCGCTGCACTCGCGTTCAACGGAATGATTCCGGGACCGCTTCTGCGCGTCACGTACGGGCAGCGCGTTCGCATCCGGTACCGCAGCCACGTCGAGATCCCGACCAGCGTCCACTGGCACGGCATGATCCTTCCGAACGACATGGACGGAGTCGCCTACATAACCCAGGCTCCGGTACTCGAGGGAGAGGAGTTCGTCTACGAGTTTACGCCGAGCCCTCCTGGGACGCGCTGGTACCACGATCACGCCTTCCACATGGGCATCGTGCGCGGGTTGTTCGGTATGTTCATCGTCGACGACCCAAGCGACCCGCCGGCTGAGCGCGAGTTTGCGTTCGTGTTTCATGACGTTCCGAGATGGAGCAGCGTCGTTGCCGCGATCGGCGGTGTCAGCGCTGCTCCGATGGCAACCGTGCCTGGCTCTCCCGAAGCGCGAGAGCAGATGTCCTCAATGCCTGCAATGGCGGGCTCCGGAATGACTTCGGCAGGCAGGATGGGTGACGAGGTTGCGTACATCGCGCACTGTATCAACGGCGCGAGCTTTCCGAGGACGAACGCGCTGCGAGTGCGCGTGGGCGATCGCATACGATTACGTGTTCTCAACGCGAGCCCGACGCAGACCCGATACGTGAGGCTTGCCGGGCATCGCCTTTTGGTGACGCACGCCGACGGGAACCGCCTCGCTCAATCGTTGGAAGTCGATGCGCTTCGCATCGGCGTCGGAGAGCGTTACGACGCCTATGTTGAAGTGAACAGACCCGGCGCGTTCTTGTTACAAGGACTTACCGGCGATACTCTGGCGGATGAGCAAGCCGCGATCGTGTATACGGAAGGAGCGGAGGGCAGAGCACCGGAGCGGGTCTCGGCAACGCTCGAAGGGGTCGACTACTTCACGTACGAGAGGGCCGGAGGGGAGGTCGGCTCGGCGCCACCGTCCGGATTGGAGTCGTTTCGACATTCCCTAACGCTCGGTGGAGGAGCCTGGGGCAGTAGGCAGTGGACAATCAACGACGCCGCTTGGCCGAACACGCCAAAGCTCTTCGTACGGCGCGGCAGCGAAGTCACGGTACACTTGACGAATCGAACCGACATGGACCACCCGATGCATTTGCACGGCCACGCCTTCGAGCTGATCGAGACCAACGGAACGTGGCTCGCGCGTCCTTTGCGCAAAGATGTTTCGCTCGTTCGGGCCAACGGCGGCACGACGACGTGGCGCTTCCTCGCAGACGCGCCACCGGGCCGCTGGCTTCTCCACTGTCACAACGACATTCACATGACGGGCGG
>JASHTE010000161.1 GCA_030040695.1 Vulcanimicrobiota bacterium
GGGCCGCTCATCGCTGCCGCTGTCGTCGGGTCGAGAACCGGCCACGCGTGAATGAAGCGCCGAATATCCGCCTGCGTCGGCGCATGAAGTTTCCCGTGCAGTGTGATGCGCGACAGCGCGGGAAGGGCGCGCAGCGGATCCGGCTGCGCAGGCGGGACGTGCACGAACGACGGGATCGCGGTCCAATGCTGCGTCAACGGCAGACCGTGGAGCAAGCGTAGTGTTTCCGACGCTTGTTCCTGCACGCGCCATGAAATATCCCCGAGCAGGGGCGTCACAAACGCGACGTCGGAGGCGTCCTTGCGTCTTCCAATCGCGCGCACTGCCTCGATGCGCACGATCTCGTCCCGATCGCGTAGCATGCTCCGCAAGAGCGCGTGCGGTGCGAGCGCTGCATAGCCGCGGAAGATCGTCCACATCGCGAAGCGACGCACGAGCGGCGCGCGATCGTCTTGAATCGCGCGAACGAGCGCCGGAACGATCTCCGCCGCGTACGGGGTGTCGGAGAGAGATTCGAGCGTTGCGGCGGCTCGCGCGCGCACGATCGAGTCGGGATCGCTGCGGAGCACGCGCTCGATCCTCGAAACCATCCCTCGTTCCATCGTTGCGGGGATGAGATGAGCGGCCGCGTATCGGTCGGCCGCGTCGAGCGCAGCGACGCGTACGGCGCCATTTGGATCGTCGAGCCCGAAGAGGATTGCTCCGCTCTCTCGCCCGCTTGCGACGACTCCGATCGCATAGACCGCCAACGCTCGAACGGCGGGGCGCGGGTCGCGAAGCCGGGCGACGATCAGCGGCTCCCGGGAGGGCTGCCTGGTCCGGCCCAGCGCCAGCAGGGCCTGAACGGTCGCCGGCTCGCTTGGTCTATTCCGGGGTGCGGCTGAGGCGGCTATGGCCACAGTGAGGAGCAAAGCAAGCGTTCGAACCATTAAAGCCGCCTCCAAGGCAAACGATGTTAGGTAGACCTACGTTCTAGATAGTGGAGCTTTCGCCGACCCCCTCCCTGGGGCGCTACAGCGAACTACAGGTATGAAACGAATTATGAACGACACTTCCAGCCCCAAGCACGGAGCGGGCCTCTCAGTCCGGGAAGCCGGACAGAAAGGCGGCGAGACCGTGAAGAGAAAGTACGGTCCGGAATTCTACGAGCAGATCGGTCGTAAGGGTGGCCTAGCTACAAAGCAGGCTCACGGCCACACCTTCTACGAGCAGATCGGCAAGAAAGGCGGCAAGAAAGGCGGCGAGGCAACTCGCGACCGCTACGGTCCGGACTTCTATGAGCGCATCGGACAAAAAGGTGGGCAGCGCGTCAAGCAGCTCATCGAAGAGGGCAAGCGCGCCGCACTGGCCACCGAGGCCGAGGAGCGCGCAAGCTAGACTGATCGCCGTTGCGGCATTTGCCGCAACGGCGTTGAGCGCTGCGTCACGACGATCCGATCTCGTCGTCGGCCGATCAGGCCGGCGACGTCGTTCATATACGCCTGAAGGATGCGCTGCACGTCACCATCACCAGCCTGAAGGAGGAACTCTCGTGATCACGCGCTCTCTCGGAGCGACGCTCGCTCTCGCTCTCATGCTTTCAGCGGCGCTCGCGTTCGCCGCGACTCCCGCTCCTAAACCCTCGCTACCGCCGGTGCCTCAGGGTGCCGAGGTTGCCTTCGTCTCCCACATCCAAAAGACGCTGCCCGCGAAGTACGCGACCATCGCGGCGGCCGAGCGTGCCGGCTACTTCCGCTACACCAATGAAGATAGCTCCGGTTCGATCAGTTACGCGAACCTCCACTGGACGTCGGCTGACTGGAATCATCCGAGCCAGCTCTGGTACGACGTACATGGGAATTTTCTCGGAGCAGACTTCTCCGAGCCGTACGTCGCCGGCAAACCCCCATCGTTGTGGGGTGTAAATCCAGCCCGCTGGCAGTACTTCGAGGAACACGTCCACTACATTCTCCGCGCCCCGAACGGCACGATCATCTACGGCCACGCCACGAGCGCGGCGAAGTTCACGGCAGCGGGAGGAAATCTCGCCGACCCGCAGGCCGCGACACTCGTCAAGATGGGCATCGCTCAATCGACCTCGCAAGTCGTGCGCGTCTTCACGTTCCCCGCGATCTGGGATCTCATCGTTTGGGTGAAGCCGAATCCGAACGGCGCCTTCGCCTGGATGAACCCACTCGTCCATCCGAGCGCGAACGCGGCTCACAGCGACATGTAGGTCTCCGCTAGGCGGCGAACGACAACTCGAATGACACGAAGAGCAGCCGGCTCACTCATCGCAGCGGCGACGCTGCTCTTCGTTGCCGCGAGCTTCTGGGGAACGGCACATCAAGGCTCGGTCATTCGATACGAGTCCTCGTTCCATGGGACGTGGCCGGTGTTCACGACGACGAGCGTCAATGCCGCAGGCAGGCGCGCCGGACTGCGCCCGGGTGACGTGCTCGATTTCGGCCGGCTTACCCCCTACCAACGCTACGCATTCGACATGTGGGATACCGGGCCGGTCTCTACGCTGCAAGGCGTCGGAAGCCAAGCCGCGCTCGGCTTCGTCGCGGTCGGTCAGACGTTGACGATCCCGTACCTGCGCAACGGCCGTGTCATCCAAATTGTCCGTCGTACCGGCCCAGCCCCGTGGAACGACCACGTCGCGGCAATATTGACCGATGTGTTCAGCGGATTCTGCGGCATCTTCGGAGCGCTTCTTATCGTCCGCGGCCGCGAGCGCCCATCGTTGCTCGGTGGTGCCTTCTTACTTGCGCTGAGCATCGGCGGGATCGATTTCATGTACGGTTTCGACGGGTTTTTTGCGATGCCCAGTTTTGCCGTCCCGAGCTTGATCATCTCAAATATCGCGATAACCCTCGCGTCGATCCTCCTCTACTTCTTCGCCGAGAGCTTCCTCCCCAAAGAGGCTCCCGCGGCGTCACGATGGATCTTTCGGGCGCTCTACGTCCCGTTTCTGATTTGCGGCACGATGCTGCAATACACGGCGCTGCGCTATCTCTTTGTCGGCGACGCGAACGCAGCCAGCACAAGCGCAATTGCCGTGACGTACCTTCTGGCCATGGTCGACGTCCTCGCTCTCCTTTGGTACGCTTCAATCGAGCAGCACCAGACCCAGCGCGTCACCGTCCGCGTCGTCTTCTGGTCGCTCCTCCTGAGCTTCTCGGGAATCGCCGTGAACGTGACTTCTGAGGGCATCTTCAATACGGAATGGCCGCTCGATGGGCTGCTCGGCCTGACAATGCTCATGATGCCGATCGGAACCGCCTACGTCGTCTTTACGAAAAATCTCTACGACGTCGACTTCTTCGTCAGTCGCGCTGCGCTCTACGGCGTCATGCTCGGTATCGTCGTCGCGGTCATCGCGCTCACGGAATCATTCCTCGATCACGTCGCGCTCGGGCGCTTCGGAAACATCGTCGTCTCGTTCGCAATCCCGATTGGGCTTGGCCTCTCCATGCGCTGGATCGGCGGCCGCGTCGAGCGCGCGCTTCAGAACACGCTGTACCGGGACAAAACCGCCTCGCACGAGCGGTTGCGCGCCCTCGCCGACGATTTCGCCGAGGCGCACGACCCCGACGTCCTCGCGCACCAAGTGGTCATCGAGATTCACAGGACCTTCAGGTGCCCCTGCGTCGTCTATCGCCTCGACGGCGCCGCGTATGTGCCGTATTCGGCGGAAGGCTTCGATCAAGCATTGGCGCCGGTCTCTCAAGACGATCCAGCTTTCATGCGCCTGCGGCGCAGCAGGAGCACCGTCGATCTGCGTGACTTCGAGACCGCCTTGCCGCACTACGGATTGCTCTTTCCACTCACCGTCGTCGGTCGCGTCTACGGGGCGATTCTCGTCGGCGGACGGCCGCACGAGCAATGGTACGACCCCGACGATCAAAGTGTGATCCGGGGCCTCGCCTCAGAGCTCGCCGCCGCGTTGCTCTGGCTGCGCGACAACACCGTCACGCCGATCGTGGCGGGGGCGTTGTCATCGCGAGCGTAGCTTTTCGAGCGAGTCAGGACGACGAGCGAGGAACGTCTCCGAGTGAGGCGAGCCTCTTCTCGAGCAAACTTACTCGTTGGTCCAGTAGTCTTTGAGAGCTTTGCCGCGCGAGGGATGGCGCAGTTTGCGGAGCGCCTTGGCTTCGATTTGACGGATGCGCTCACGCGTGACGCCGAACTCCTGTCCCACTTCCTCGAGCGTACGCTGATGGCCGTCTTCCAGACCGAAGCGTAAGACGAGCACCTTGCGCTCGCGATCGGTGAGGTTCTGGAGCACGTCGGCCATCTTCTCTTTGAGGAGCATGACGGAGGCGGCTTCTGCGGGCGCGACCGCTTCCTGATCCTCGATGAAGTCGCCGAGGTGCGAGTCCTCTTCTTCGCCGATCGGCGTTTCGAGCGAGATCGGCTCTTGCGAGATCTTCATGACCTCGCGCACCTTCTCAGGGCTCAGGCCCATCGCGCCCGCGATTTCTTCAACCGACGGCTCGCGCCCAAGCTCTTGTAGAAGCTGGCGTGAGATCTTCACGAGGCGGTTGATCGTCTCGACCATATGCACCGGGATGCGAATCGTGCGCGCTTGATCGGCGAGCGCACGCGTGATCGCCTGGCGTATCCACCATGTGGCGTAGGTTGAGAACTTGTAGCCTTTGCGGTAGTCGAACTTCTCGACGGCGCGAATCAGGCCAAGATTGCCCTCTTGAATGAGGTCGAGAAAGAGCATGCCGCGACCGACGTACTTCTTTGCAATCGAAACGACGAGACGTAAGTTCGCCTCGGTAAGCTGGCGCTTCGCCTCCTCACCGTCCGCGATGATCGCGTTGTCAGCCGTTCCGTTCTTACGCGTTTCGAGCTCTCCGCGCTCGATCCGCATGGCGAAGGCCTTCTCCTCCTCCATCGAGAGCAGCGGGACCCGCCCGATCTCTTTGAGGTACATCCGGACGGGATCGTCGAGCGAGAGACCGTCTGCAATCTGCTCTTCGTCTTCCTCGGTCTCGGTTTCGGCTTTCTCGTCTTTCTGATCGTCGACGATCTCGATGCCTTGGCTCAAAAAATCTTCATAGAGTTCCTCGACCTGGTCGGGCGTCACGTCTTCGAGCGCCTCGAGCATCACGTTGATCTGCTCGTACGTCAGCGAGCCGCTCGCCTTACCTTGGGCGATCAGCCGCTTCTTGGCCTCGTCGAGTGTCGTCGGCGGCGCCTCCGCGATCGGAGTCGCGACGGCAGCCGAGCCTTTCTTGCGTTGCGTTCGTTGCATGGCTCTCTCTCTCACCTCCTTTCTTTCCAATTTTTTCAGAATCTCACTTCCTTAACTTCGACACGAGCATCTCTGATTCTTTACGCAGCTCGTCCGAAATAGGTTCCCCGGCGGTAAAGGCTTCGTCAATCCTCCGCCTCAGCTCCCGGTAGCGGCGCTCGGTATCTTCGTGCTCGATGCGCTCGGCGATGCGCTCGAGCAGGGCGCGGCGCTCCTCGCTTCCCCGAAAGCGGACGCTCGAGCTGCGGTCGCGGCTTCCCTCGGCCGCCAGCACGCGTAGCGCCGCAGCATCCTGCGCGAAGAGGGCCATCAC
>JASHTE010000162.1 GCA_030040695.1 Vulcanimicrobiota bacterium
GCCGCCGACCTCCACGATGCAGACGTCGGCGCGGCTCGCCTCGGCGACGCGCTTCATGTGCGCCTTGATCTCGTTCGTGATGTGGGGAATCACCTGAACGGTCGCGCCGAGATACTCGCCGCGCCGTTCTTTCTCGATGACCGCTTTGTAGATCTGTCCGGTCGTGACGTTGTTCGCGTGCGAGAGATTCTCGTCGACGAAGCGCTCGTAGTGCCCGAGATCGAGATCCGTCTCGGCGCCGTCTTCGGTAACGAAAACTTCCCCGTGTTGATACGGGTTCATCGTTCCTGCGTCGACGTTGATGTACGGATCGAGCTTTTGAATCGAGACGCTCAATCCGCGGCTCTTCAGCAAGCGGCCGAGCGATGCCGCCGTGATACCCTTTCCGAGCGAACTGGCCACGCCCCCGGTGAAAAAGATGTACTTGGCCACTCGGGATGTTACTATTCAGTGGCCGCCGCTATCGAACCTTTTTGTTTGCGGCCGGATCTAGCGTCGCTAATCCCTCGGCGGTCGCCGCGGCCAAGAGTGATTTATCCGAGCATACAAAGACCGGATCGGTCGCGCCCGAACGCTTCCAGTCGAGGCATCCCCCGAGTTGAAGCGCGTCATACGCGCGCAGCGCGTGGCGATCGACGAGCGCCGATGCGGTCTCGACGAGCGGGTCCGTTACGGAGACACGTTCGTAACGGCTTTCAAAGTGGCGCGTGAACCGCTCGACGATTGCTGCCGCCTCGTCGTCGCTTATGTCCCCGCCACGCTGACGTCTGCGAAGCGCCGACCGAAGCTCGACGGGGGAGATAGAAAGAATCGCGAGCGCGTGACCCTCTCCGGATGTCGCTAGCCCGACCATCAGCTCCGAGCCAGGCTCACGGACGTACAGCTTCGCGAGTGCGCTGGTATCAAGGAAGTACGAGGCCACGAATCAGCGCCTGTCCCCCGACACCGTCGACGAAAGCGATTCGCCCCGCATCTTCACGGGCTCGAAGTCCGCTTCCGGCTCCGGCGGCACGGGCTCGCTCCGCCCCGACCAGTTCCATTTCCCTTTAAGCTTTATCAACGTCTCCGCGAGTTCGCGGTCGGTCTCCGGAGCCGGGTGTCGAAGCATGTCGATGATGGCACCCGTAAACGTTCCTGCATGAAATAGACGCACGGCATCCTCGGCGGTATCGCCGAGGCTCGGGAAGCAACGGACTCCCTGCTCTAGGAGCGCCTGCTCGAGCTCTTGTCCCATAACGGCCTTTACCCGTGTCGAGTCCAAGCCCGAGAACTCCCGCACCAACCGCGTGACCTCTGAACGCTGCACCGTCAGAAAGGCACGGCTTCCGAGCTTCTTTTTCAAGTCGCGTGCCACCGAACCCAAATGTACTCTATTTACCATTTAACAAAATCCTTAACTAACACCACTATAGCCACCTAGTTATACGCTTGTCAAGTCTCCCCGTCTTTCTACACCCCCAACCCGGGCGCTTACCCATCTCTCAAGGCCCGCGTAGTCACGGCCAATCCCAACTCGGGCACCCTCAAACGAAGTAACTATCAGGTCGTGCAGTGCCCCGATCGTCGGAGGGGCGGCTTCCAGCAGCACCACCGCGCTCGGGTTTAGCCTGCGTGGTAAAAGTGAAAGCAGCCGGCGGTACTCGCGCAAGCCGTCGGCCCCCCCGTCGAGTGCCTCAGGCGGCTCGAACGACACCGGGTCCGGCGGTCGTGGGAGGTCGTCGCTTGGGATGTACGGCAAGTTCGCGATGACGCAGTCGAAGTGAATGCTCTCCTCACGCGGGAGCAGGTCCGCGTGCTCGAAGCAGACGTTCAGGCCGGTCCTCGCTGCGTTCTCTCGCGCGACCTTCAGCGCGGCTTCGCTCACATCCGTTGCGTGGACGGTTGCGTTTGGAAGCTCTGCGCCAATCGTGCATGCGATCACGCCGCTGCCGGTGCCGACGTCGAGAACGACGGGCGTTTCGTATGCGCGTAGATACGCGAGCGCTTCGTCGACTAAATGCTCGGTTTCCCGACGCGGAACGAGCACGTACGGATTCACGATGAAGCGCCGCCCGTAAAACCAGGCTTCGCCCGTGATGTAGGCGAGGGGCTCCCCGCGCCCGCGCCGCTGCAAGAGCCTTTCGTACGCTGCCTCTTGCTCGGGCGTTAACACTGCCTCGTCGCCGTGAGCGAGGAGCCAGGCACGGTCCTTGCCAAGCACGTACGCAAGCAGCAGGGTCTTGTCGAGGCCCTCGACTTCGCGCACTGCGTTCGCTAGGCTCGGGATGACACGGCAGGTGTCCCCGCGAGCAGGCGGGCGCGCTCGTCGCGCAGCAGGTCCTCGACGATCTCGTTGATGTTCCCGTCCATGATGCCGCGGATATTTCCGTAGCTGTGGTTCGTGCGGTGGTCGGTGACGCGATCCTGTGGAAAGTTATACGTACGAATCTTCTCCGAGCGGTCGCCGGTGCCGACCTGACTGCGTCGAAGCGTGCCCGTCGCCTCCTCGAGCTCGCGCTGCTTGCGCTCGTGAAGGATCGCGCGTAGCATCTGCATCGCGCGCTCGCGGTTCTGCTGCTGTGAGCGCTCTTGCTGCGAGGCGACGATAACCCCCGTTGGGATGTGGGTAATCCGAATCGCCGATTCGGTCTTGTTCACGTACTGCCCGCCCGCGCCGCTCGATTTATACGTATCGATCTGGAGATCCGACGGCTTGATCTCCACCGTGACGCTCTCGTCGACTTCGGGCAACACGGCGACAGTTGCCGTCGACGTGTGAATCCGCCCTTGAGCCTCGGTCTCCGGGATGCGCTGCACGCGATGCACGCCCGACTCGTGCTTGAACCAGCGATACGGCTGATCGCCCTTCACGGAGAAGACGATCTCCTTGAAGCCTCCAGCCTCACTCTCGGACTCGGAAACGACACTTACGCGCATTCCCCGTGATTCCGCGAAGCGCGTGTACATGCGGGCGAGATCACCCGCGAAGATCGCCGCTTCGTCACCGCCGGCACCCGCGCGAATCTCGATGAAGACGTCCTTGTCGTCGTTTGAATCCTTGGGAATCAAGAGCTCCGCGAGTTCTGCTTCGAGTCGTTGACGCCGCTCGCGTAGCGCCGCCTCCTCCTCGTGCGCGAGCTCCCGCAGCTCCGGGTCGGAGAGAAGCGCCGCGTTCCTTTCGATAGCGTCGAGCGTCGCGCGATAGGCCCGATAAGCCTCAACGGTAGGCTCCAACCGGGCGCGCTCTTTCACGAGCGCCGTGTACTTCGTCTGATCGAATGCGCCGCCGGCGGCGAGTGCCGCCTCGATCTCCTCGAAACGGCGGCTGCTCGCGTCGAGGCGCTCGACGGCGCGCTCGTCCACGCCCGCCGCTTACTGCTCGGCCGCGGCCTTCTTCGCTGCGCGTTCTCGGGAGCGGGCGGCGGCCTCTTCTTGCTTGCGTTTCGCGATCGCGGCGCGTTGGTTGAACTTGTCGACACGCCCCGCCGTATCGACGAGCTTCTGCTGCCCCGTGAAGAGCGGATGGCAAGCAGAGCATATCTCGACGGCGATCTCCGGCTTGGTCGAGCCGGTGACAAAGGTACTCCCACAGGCGCAGTGCACGCGCGCCTCCGGATACCAGGTGGGGTGGACGTTCGTTTTCACAGCCTCTCGATTATAGCAGCCGGTGCAAGAGCGTCAGTTGGCGCTCTTTCCCGTCACCGCTTCCACGAGGTGGCCCCCAAACGGCACGCCCAAGCCGGTCACGAGGTCGTACCCCGTTCCCGACCAGCAGCAGCCCGTGATCGGGGGACCCGGCGTCGCGTTCGGGTAGTCTCCGACCGGGCCGTTTGCCTCGTTCTCGCCGTAGAGCACGTCGTAGAACACTTGCCCGTAGCTAAGGCCATTACTCTCGCTCGAATAGATTTTGTAGTAGTAGGCGTTCGGGTTCCCGAGGCGCCAAGGATGGGCGCCGCTCGCGGTATCGCAGCTCGGGGTTTCCTTGCACGCTTGCAGCACCAGAGCCCATTCCGCCGACGCTTCCGGTGCCGCCACCGACGTCCCGCCTGAAGGCCCGAACCCCGAGGCATCGGGAAAGGCGGCGTTCATCAGCAACGTGGGTCCGGTCGCCGGATCGGCAAGGAGGGCTACGTCGGGCACGCCGCGCTTGCCGCCAAGAGATGGATTTGGCGATGCGGGCGTGACGCCCGTCTGCCACGACGGTGCCGAGAAGTATTGCGAAACGCCGCCGCCTGAGCCAACGTCGTTTTCGAAGTATCCCGAACCGCCTGCCGTCACTTGGTCAGCCCAAGCCGTGATCTCACCGACGACGAACCCGTTCGCGTCGAAGACCATCGGCGCATTGACGCCGCCTACCGCGACGACGCTTGGATCCGAGGCGGGATAGTCGACACACGCCTGCGCGAGCGGCTCACCGGTTTCCGGATTGGAGCATTCTGCATTACCCTCATCGCCCGAGCTTACGAACACCGCGATGCCTTCGGAGGCGAGCGCCGCATATTCGTCGGGTCCCGGCCCCTCGCCGGAGCTGTCGAAGTAACCGGCATCCTCGAAATCGGTCTCACCACCGCCGTAGCTCAGTGAGAGCGTGTCGACGACGTTGTCAGAGATTGCCTGCTGAACCTCGTCGTCGGCTAATCCGACGCCGATCAAAGGATAGATGACGTAGCCCGTGCCTGGGCACGATCCGTCGCTCGGCGCCTCTTCATCGCCGGTCGAGGGATTGACGCACTCCGAAGGGTTGTATGCCAGATAGAAGTCGAGCGAGGATCCGGGCGCAAGGCTCGCGACTTGCTCCGTGTCGAGCTGCGCTTCGCCGTCCTCCGGGTTGCACTCGTTGTAGTTGGGCACGCTTCCCTCATTTTCGCATCCTTCCGCATCCGGGTCTGTCAGCGGCGGCGGTGTCGCCAAGCCGCCGGGATTTGGATCGAACTCCGCAGTCCCGCCGCACGCGCCGTCCTCGCAGCTCGGCCCGAGGCTTGGATATCCCGGATACGGCGTCACCGCGACAACGGGCATCTGTTTCAAAGTCGCGATGCTCGAAAGGCGCTCGAGCTCCTCGAAGCCCTCCTCGCTGTCGTAACCGTAGAGATCGACGTCGACGAGCGAGCCGCCCTCCTTCGCGAGAATCGGGCCGGTTCCAATGATTCCCGTCGTGATGCCGTCGCCCGTGTAGCCGGCGTTCCATGCCCCGGCAAAATCAAAACCGTCTGCGATGAGCTGCGGCGAGTAGCCCGTCGTCTGACCCGGGCTCGCGCGAATGATGAACTG
>JASHTE010000163.1 GCA_030040695.1 Vulcanimicrobiota bacterium
GAGAACCCGCACAGACCGAGCTCGTGACGTGAGGGCGCACCGCACCTTTCATGCGTAGCGAACGACACGGTTCTTGTCATCCTGAGCGTAGCGAACGGAGTGAGCGGAGTCGAAGGACCGATGCAAGGCTCTATGGCGGTCCCTCGACTTCGCGCCTTCGGCGCTGCGCTCGGGATGACAAGGCGTTGCGTCCCGACGCCGAAGCACAGGCCGCAACCCGAGGTGTGTTCGTGGAGTTAAGGGCAAAGGAGGAAGGCGATGAGTGCAATTGCTGATGTGACGCAGGCGACGTTCGAGAGCGAGGTGCTCAAGAGCAGCGAGCCGGTGCTCGTAGATTTCTGGGCGCCGTGGTGTGGACCGTGCCGCATGCTTGCGCCGGTGGTCGAGAAGGTTTCGCAGAAGTTTGCCGGCAAGGCGAAGTTCGTCAAGCTGAACACCGACGAGAACCCGAGCCTCACGGGGCAATACGGCGTCTCGGGAATTCCATGCCTCATCCTCTTCAAGGGTGGACAGGTGGCGGATCGCATCGTCGGCTATGTTCCCGAGAACACGATAGCCTCGATGTTGACGAAGCACGTCGCCTAGCTCCTTTCGTCCCTGCCGTTGTCGCCTCGGGGCTCATGTACCGTTGTACACTTCGCCCACTCGGCTTCTCGGCATGAACGAAAGGAGCCGCGACTCGTCCCTGCCGGTGTCGCCTCGGGGCTCATGTACCGTTGTACACTTCGCCCACTCGGCTTCTCGGCATGAACGAAAGGAGCCGCGACTCGTCCCTGCCGTTGTCGCCTCGGGGCTCATGTACCGTTGTACACTTCGCCCACTCGGCTTCTCAGCATGAACGAAAGGAGCCGCGACTCGTCCCTGCTGTTGTCGCCTCGGGGCTCGTGTACCGTTGTACACTTCGCCCACTCGGCTTCTCAGCATGAACGAAAGGAGCCGCGACGCAGGGTATCGTCGTCCGACGACCCGAACGTGCGCGTATGCTTGATGCGCGCGCCTTACCGAAGGCGGAGTTGCACGTCCACATTGAGGGAACGTTCGAGCCCGAGCTGATCTTCGAGATCGCCGAGCGTAACCGCATCGCGGTGCCGTACGCGAGCGTCGAGGCGCTGCGCAGCGCCTACGACTTTACCGACCTGCAGTCGTTCCTCAACGTCTACTATGCGGGCATGAGCGTGCTGCGCACTGAACGCGATTACTACGACCTGACGGCAGCCTATCTTCGGCGTGCCGCCGCCGACAACGTGCGTCACGCCGAGATCTTCTTCGATCCACAGGCCCACACGGCTCGCGGCGTTCCCTTCGCGGTCGTTACGAACGGCATACGCGAGGCGTTAGGCGATGCCGAGCACGAGCTCGGCATCAGCGCGCAGTTGATTCTGTGTTTTCTGCGCGACCAATCCGCAGCATCGGCGATGCAGGTGCTCGAGGCTGCGCTTCGTGACCGCGAACGCATCGTGGCCGTGGGTCTCGACTCCGGCGAGGTCGGGAATCCACCGTCGAAGTTCGAGCGCGTCTTCGAGCGCGCGCGCGCCGAAGGCTTTCTCACGGTTGCACACGCGGGCGAGGAGGGACCGCCCGAATACATCATCGAGGCGCTCGACCTTCTGAAGGTTTCGCGCATCGATCACGGTGTGCGGTGCATGGAAGACGCCTCTCTTGTCGAGCGCTTGCGCCGCGAGCGCGTGCCGCTCACGGTATGCCCGCTCTCCAACGTGCGCTTGAAGGTGGTGCGAAGGCTCGAGGACCATCCGCTGAAACGGATGCTCGATGCGGGCCTGGTTGCCACGGTGAACTCCGACGACCCCGCCTATTTTGGCGGCTACGTCGGGGAGAACTACACTCGCAGCGCCGCAGCGCTGAGCCTCACCGACGCCGAGCTGGGGACCCTGGCACGGAACTCCTTTCAGGCCTCCTTCCTCGACACCGTGGTGCGGGAGCATTACCTCGAGGAGCTCAACGAATTGCAGGGTGGTCCTGCAACCGTTTCCCGTTCCTCGACGGTATAAGGGAGAGGATGAACGTCGAGAGGATGACGGAGCGCGTTGCCGACGCGCTCAACGCCGCATATTCGCGAGCGCTTTCGGAACATAACACGCAGACGGCGCCCGAGCACATGCTCGCGGCGCTTCTCGCGCAGGAACGCGGCATCACCTCCGATATCGTAAAGGCCGCCGGCGCGGATCCCGCTGTGCTGGAGCGGCGTGTCGACGAGGCGATCGCCAAGCTACCGCGTCTCTCCGGTTCGAATGCCGAGAATGCGCAGGTGACGCTTGCGCCCGAACTCGCACGCATCATGACCGCTGCGGAGCGAGAGGCGCAGTCGCTCGGCGACGACTATATCTCCGTCGAGCACGTGCTGCTCGCGATGGCGCAGGCGGCGGGCGCAATCGGAAAGCTCCTGCGCGACGCGGGCCTGACGCGCGACACGCTGCTCGAGGCGCTACGCCAAGTGCGCGGCAACCAGCGCGTGACGACACGCGATCCGGAAGGCACCTACAAGGCGCTCGAGCGGTATGGTCGCGACCTCACGCTCGAGGCGGAGCGTGGGAAGCTCGACCCAGTGATCGGGCGCGACGACGAGATCCGCCGTGTCGTTCAAGTGCTCTCACGGCGCACAAAGAACAATCCCGTGCTGATCGGCGATCCGGGCGTGGGCAAGACGGCTATCGTCGAAGGGCTTGCGCAGCGCATCGTGCGCGGGGACGTTCCCGAAGGCTTGAAAAACAGGCGCATCGTTCTGCTCGACATGGGCGCGCTCATCGCAGGATCGAAGTACCGCGGGGAGTTCGAAGAGCGCCTCAAGGCCGTGCTCAAGGACGTGACGAGCTCGCAGGGACAGATTCTGCTCTTCGTCGATGAGCTGCACACGGTCGTCGGCGCGGGCAAGACCGAAGGCTCGATGGACGCCGGTAACCTGCTCAAACCGATGCTCGCGCGCGGCGAACTCCACCTGATCGGCGC
>JASHTE010000018.1 GCA_030040695.1 Vulcanimicrobiota bacterium
GCATCTACGCCTACTCGCTCTACAGCGACTGGCTCGAGAATAGCCCGGTCAGCGCGGATACCGACGAGTACTTCGCTCCGTACGGCCTCGCTCCGGACTACGAGCTGAACACGCACACCGTCGGCGCCTCGTTCGCGTACGCAAACCAACTGACGGACACGGATCTGCTCTCCTTCCAAGGGAACTACGAGCAAGCGAACACGACCCGTTGGAATAATGCGTTCTGGGAGTACGACTACGGCGCCGGCGGCACACCTGTCGGCCTCGTTGCCGAGCACGGTGGCCAGTATACCTGTTACAACCCGAGCAACGGCGACCAAGTTCCGCTATACGAATGCGAACAGACAAATGCCTTGACCGTGGCGACGACGGGAGAGCCCGCCGTAACCGGGGCGGCAGCAGCAGCGGACGCACAATACGAGACGCTCTGGGACGGCAACACGACCGGTGATTACAACGACGTCTCGCCGCACTTCTGGAACGCCGCGCTTCAGGATCAGTGGCGGCCGAACGATCGTTGGCTCTTCACCGGCGCGGTGCGCTTCGACAATTTCACCGAAGACCTGGCAGACGGCGTCAACGCATCCGATAACATGCAGACGCAGCTCATTCAGCAAGACGTCTGTTGGAGCGGACAATACGGCGTCCTGACCAATCCCATAGAGCCGGGCGAGCCGCCGCCGGCGTCGATCGATTACACGACGACCTGTCCGGCGGGCTACGTGCATCCCAACGGTGAGAACGGTGCACCGCTCTTCACAGACGCCAACACGTCCGGCAACCAGTACACGACCTACGACTTCGAGCCGCGCTTCGCGTTTACGTTCACGCAGAACCCGGATACAGTCTGGCGCTTCTCCGCGGGCCGCTACGCACAACCCGCCCTCTCGGCCGCGGATCAGTACCTGTTCCAAGGCGGCGGCAACGCGGTATCGGAGACATGGGCAAACTTCATGAACATGGGCTTCTTCTCGCCCGAGCACGAGATCGCCAATATGACGTCGGGACAGTACAACGCTTCGTTCGAGCACCGTTTTCACGGTACCGACATGAGCATCAAGATCTCGCCGTTCTATACCGCGACTTCGAACTGGTTCCAAGACGCATTCATCGGCGAGAACTACGTTACCGAAGTCCCCGTCGGCCGTGCGAAGAACTACGGCGTGGAGCTCGCCTTGACGGACGGCGATTTCGCCTCCAACGGCTTCGCGGGAATCTTCTCGTTCACGTGGACCCAATCGCTCGTGCAGTTCCAGAATCTCTCCGGCACGAACCAGATCTCCAGCCTCAACACCGTGATCGAGGGCTACAACAAGCTCACGAAGGCCGGTGGCGGCTCGGAGTGCTACGGGCAGCCCACGAGCACCGCTCCGGGAGCGCCGGAATCGTGCAGTACGGCTAACGCGATCCTCAATCCGTACTACGACGATCCGGAACAGTCGCTGCTCAATCCGAATGGCTGGTACCCGCAAGGGCTCATCGCCTTGTCACCATCGGCGGACGAAGACAACGCGGAGTGGTATAACTCGCCGTACGTCGCTTCACTGGTCCTGAACTGGCGTCACGAGCGCTTCGCCGTAACGCCGTCGATCCAGTTCCAGGCAGGCACGCCGTACGGCAGCCCGCTCGACGTCATTGGAATCGATCCCACCGACTGCTACGAAAATCAAGAAGTAGCAGGTGTCGGAACCACGCAGAACTGCGACTACCTCGAAGCCGGCCTCGGCGCGCAGAAGTACGGGTATCTCTATGTGCCGGATCCTCAGACGGGGACGTTTGCGTCGCCCGGCGAGTACTCAGAGCCGAACGTCATCATGGGAAATCTCCAGTTGAGCTATGACTTCCCGCACGTCAAGGTGACGCTGACGGCGACCGACTTGGCTCACACGTGCTTCGGAGGCTCGAAGGAAGCATGGACGGAGGCGTACGAGCCAGGCGCGTCGGTGTGCGGTTACTACGCAAACGGCCTGTACAACGGCGCCGGATGGTACAACGGATCGAGTCCGTATGATACGGCCGCAAACGGCGTCACACCATACGCGTGGGAAGAGGAGTCATACGCGCCGAGCAGCAGTGCGGAGTACAATGGCTACCTCCCATTCAATCTCTACTTGCAAGCGCAGATTCATCTCTAGCATACGTCAGTGAGAAGAGAAGAGGCCTCGGAATCCGAGGCCTCTTCTCTCTTGTCTTACGCGCAACTTTCGCTCTCTCCGGCGAGCGCTGCGTATTGGAGCAGGCTCGTCGGCGTTCGACCGGTGAGGCGGCGTATGCACCGCGTCATGTGGCTCTGATCGAAGAAGCCGGTGCGCTGCGCCACTTCGGAGAGGCCTACCCCCTGCCTCAACAATTGCTGCGCGCGCTCGACGCGGCAGCGGATCACGTATCGGTGCACCGGCACGCCGTATTCGGACTTGAAGAGCCAATGAAAATGCGATCGGCTGAGACCGGCAACGCCAGCTAGGATTCCTAGCGAAAGATCGCTTGTAAGATGCTCATGGATGTACTCGACTGCAACTCGAATTTCTTCACGGCGCTCGCGCATCAAGCATAGACAATATCCCATGAACCTACGGAATCGCCGAAAAGATTGGAACATCAGAATATTGGAAACGCGACTTACATCCTAAAGACGCCGAACCTCGTTTGCTCGGGCGGTGCTTGAGCGGCGGCATCGAGTCCCAGGGCGATGACTCGTCGCGTGTCGATCGGATCGATGATGCCGTCGTCCCAGAGACGGGCGGTCGAGTAGTACGGGCTTCCTTCGCGCTCGTACTTCTCGAGGATCGGCGCCTCGAAGGCCTCGCGCGCTTGTGCGGACATCTCGCCGCGTACGGTCGAGAGGACGCTTGCGGCTTGCTGTCCGCCCATCACGCTGATGCGAGCATTCGGCCACATCCATAGTTGTCGCGGCGAGTACGCGCGTCCGCTCATGCCATAGTTTCCGGCGCCGAAGCTTCCACCGATCACGACCGTGAACTTCGGCACCTCCGCGCATGCAACGGCAGTCACGAGCTTGGCGCCGTCCTTTGCTATTCCGCGGTTCTCATACTCTTTGCCGACCATGAATCCGGTGATGTTTTGCAGGAAGAGCAGCGGCGTACCGCGCTGTACGCAGAGCTCGATGAAATGCGTCGCCTTGAGAGCGCTTTCACTGAAGAGAATGCCGTTGTTCGCGAGGATGCCGATCGGATGCCCCTCGATGCGAGCGAACGCGCAGACGAGCGTCGTGCCATAGCGCGCCTTGAACTCGTGAAGCTCCGAGCCGTCGACGATGCACGCGACGACATCGCGCACGTCATAGCCTTGCCGCGGGTCGCTCGGAACGATTCCGTAGAGCTCGCGCGGGTCGTTCTCGGGTGGAACCGGATCGAGCCGCTCCCACGGCGGCGGGCGATCGGGGCGCAGATTACGCACGATCTCGCGCACGATTGCGAGCGCATGCTCGTCGTCGTTCGCGAGGTGGTCGGCGACGCCGGAGATGCGCGTGTGCACGTCACCGCCGCCGAGCTCCTCCGCACTCACCTCTTCGCCCGTGGCGGCCTTCACCAGCGGCGGACCGCCGAGGAAGATCGTGCCCGTACCCTTCACGATTACCGATTCGTCGCTCATTGCGGGAACGTACGCGCCGCCTGCCGTGCTCGAGCCCATGACCGCAGAGATCTGCGTGATGCCCTTGCTCGACATCCGCGCCTGATTGTAAAAAATGCGACCGAAGTGATCGCGGTCGGGGAAGACTTCCGCCTGGAGCGGCAAGAATGCGCCGCCTGAATCGACGAGGTAGATGCAGGGAAGATGATTCTGCTCTGCGATTTCCTGCGCTCGAAGATGTTTCTTGACGGTCATTGGGTAGTACGTGCCGCCCTTGACCGTTGCATCGTTTGCGACGATGACGCATCGCTTCGACATCACCGTACCGATGCCGGCGATCATTCCGGCGCCCGGAGAGTCGCCGTCGTACATATCGTAGGCTGCCAGCGCGCCGATCTCCAGAAAATCGGAGCCGCGATCGACCAGCCGGTCGACGCGCTCGCGCGCCGTGAGCTTTCCACGCGCGCGATGGCGCTGCGTCGCCTCAGCGCCCCCTCCCTTTCGCACGCTCTCCAGGCGCTCGCGTAGCTCTGCTACTAACTGCTCCATGCGCGCGGCGTTACGCGTGCGATCCATGTAGGGAAACTCGCTTCCAATGAATGGATGGTTAGACCTTCCGGGGGTACTCGCGCTCTGCCGCATTCTGCGCTAAAGTACTGCCATGACGGGCGTGCAAGGCTCGCGCACCGACGTCGCAGGTATCCGCCGTCCGGCGGGTACGCTCGATGTGCAGATCGCCCTCCTTCCGTATGGTGGAACGCTCGACGCGCGGCTCGCGGCTCATCTGCTTCGAAGAGCGGGCTTCAGTGGCACGCCCGATGCGGTTCGCGGCCTCACCGGAACGCTCGCCGGCGATGCGGTCGAGTCGCTCGTGCGCTTTCCATCGACCGCAGCACTGCCCGCGCCGGAAGACGTTTTCGATCCCTCGACGATCTACGAAGAGTACGGGCCACGCGGTCTGCGGGCGCTCTCCGACGATGCGCGGCGGCAGTTGCAAATGGAGATACGGCGCAACGAGGTTCGCTCGATTGCGTCGCTGCAACTCTGGTGGCTGAATCGCATGCTCGCGACAACGGCGCCGTTGCAGGAGAGGATGACGCTCTTCCTCCACGGCCACTTCACGACCGCGGCAATCGAGAAGGGCGTCTCGCCCCTCATGGCTTACAATCAGAACCAGCTGCTGCGACAGTACGCACTCGGAAATCTGCGCGAGGCCACGCGCGCTCTCGCGAAAGACCCGGCGATGCTGCTCTATCTCGATAATGCCACGAACGTTGCGGAACACCCGAACGAAAACTGGGCGCGCGAGCTGATGGAGCTCTTCACGCTGGGCGTCGACCGCTACAGCGAAGACGACGTGCGCGAGTCAGCGCGCGCGTGGACCGGCTGGCGCGTGCTCCGTCTAACCGGCACCGCGTACTTCGAGCCGCGTCTCCACGACGACGGCAGCAAGACGTTCCTCGGACGAAGCGGCAACTTTGACGGCGACGATATCGTCGACATCATCTTTGCTCAGCCGCAGTGTGCGAGTTTCTTCGCCGCAAAGCTGCTCAGCCTGTTCGTCTACGACAGTCCCGAGCCTGAGCTCGTCGACGGCGTCGCCGCACTCCTCAAGAAAAATGATTACGAGCTCGCACCGACGATCTCCACGATCCTTCGCAGCAACGTCTTCTATTCAGAGCGCGCGTACCGCGCCTTGGTGAAATCGCCGGTCGAGCTCGTCGTCGGCACGTACAAGGCGCTCGGCCTCCCGCAGGTCGATCCGAGCGCCCTCCCGGCGCTGCGATCGATGGGCCAGGTCCTCTTCTCCCCACCGAATGTCGCCGGGTGGCCGGGCGGCGAGAACTGGTTGACGAGCCAAATGATGATCGCGCGCCAGAACTTCCTCGCGGGCCTCGTGAATGCGCAGGTTATGGGCGCATCGTCGTGGCTCGACGAGGTGCCGATGGATCCGGCGCAAGCGACGCACGCGCTCATCGGAGCGCTCCTGCAAGACGATGCCTCGCCGGCATCGTATGCTCAGCTCAAGGCGTATCTCGCGGGCGACGACACATCGGCACTTGCAATGCTGAACGTCGAGAATTTCCAAGAGCGCATCCATGGCGCGGCATACCTCACGATGGCGATGCCGGCGTTTCAGCTGGAATGAAGCGGGCGAGGTTTCTCCTCGGAACTACCTCGGGTTTGGCGCTCATCGCGAATGCCGATCACGTCTTCGCGCGAGCCCTGGCCGCGACGGCGTTGCCGGGCCTGCCGGGCGCCGAGAGCCGATGCCTCGTTCTCGTCAATTTGCAGGGCGGGAACGACGGGTTGAACTGCATCGTCCCGCACGGCGACGCCGACTACTATCGGCTTCGTCCGACGCTTGCGATTCCGCAGAGCCAAGTGCTCGCGATCGACGCGCAGCTCGGCTTCAACCCGGCGATGGCGTCGTTCAAAGGTATGTATGACAAGGGAATGGTCGCCGTCGTCCAAGGCGTCGGCTACCCGAATCCCGATCACTCTCATTTTCGCTCGACGGAGATCTGGCAAACGGCGGCGCCCGAGCGCTACGAGCACACGGGGTGGATCGGGCGCTACCTCGACGAGTCCCAGCTGCCGGCGAGCAATCTCTTCAACGCCGTCTCGATCGCACCGATTCTTCCCGAGGTGATGGTCGGAACGACGATCGACGTACCCGCGATCGCGAGCGAGGCGGCGTACGGGCTGCGCATCGATCGCAATCCGATGCAACGCGACGAGTTCGCGACGCTCGTCCATGACGAGCGGCTGCCTTTCTCTTCTCCGTATCTGCCGCACGTCATGGAGATCGAGGATCGCGCGCAGCGGGGCTCGGAGGAGCTGCCCAAGCTCATTGGGGGCTACACGACGAGCGCATCGTACCCTGCGACGCCGCTCGGCCGTAGCTTGGCGCTCGCGGCGCAGATCGTCGGGAGCAACATCGGCACGCGCGTGATCTACGTGCAACACGGCTCCTTCGATACGCACGTGAATCAGGTTGCGGTGCAGAACAGGCTCCTCGGCGAGTTTTCCGACGCAGCGAAGGCGTTCTACGATGATCTTTCAGCGCACGGGAATGATGGGCGCGTCCTTACCATGACGTTCAGTGAGTTCGGGCGCCGGATCGAGGAGAACGGCAGCCATGGTACGGATCACGGCGAGGCATCACCGCTCTTCCTCATCGGGGGAGGCGTGAGGGGCGGCCTCTATGGCGTAGCGCCGGATCTAAGCGCAACGAACATGGGCAACGTCCGCTTCACGACCGATTTTCGCAGCATCTACGCAACAGTGCTCGAGCGCTGGCTCGGGCGGCCTTCGATGCCCGTGCTTGAAGGTACGTTCGAGCAGCTCGCGATTCTCTAAGCCTCAGGCGCGCCGCAGCCGCGTTCCCGACTCCTGTACCGGCATCGTCTGATGCGTCGGAACGAT
>JASHTE010000164.1 GCA_030040695.1 Vulcanimicrobiota bacterium
CGCGTATGCATCGGTGCACAGGCGGACGCGTTCGCCCAGGACGCTCCCTGCCGCCTTGACGGCCACCGGATCGTGCGCGCTCACGATGGCGCCACGCTCCAGCAGCTGAGCGATCAGCGCCAGTGCCGGTGACTCCCGGACGTCGTCCGTCTTCGGCTTGAATGCGAGGCCCAGCACCGCAACGCGGCGACCACCAATACCGCCGAGCGCGCGCCGGAGCGTATTGACGACACCCTCGATGCGGTTGCGGTTGATCTCGAGTACCGCAGGCAACAGACGAAGCGAGAGGCCACGGCTCTGGGCACTCTCGATGAGAGCGCTGACATCTTTTGGAAAGCAGGATCCACCAAAGCCGAGCCCCGCGTTGAAAGAGGCGGTTCCGATGCGGCGATCGGCGCCGGCTCCTCGAATGACACCGGTAACGTCCGCGCCGACGCGCTCGCAGAGATCGGCTATCTCGTTGATAAAAGAGATCTTCGTCGCGAGGAAGGCATTAGAAGCGTACTTGATCATCTCGGAAGTGCGGATGTCCGTCACGACGATCTGCGTACGCAAGGGCGCGTAAAGCGCGCGCATCCTGGCAACTGCTGCCGGATCGTGCGCGCCGATGATGATGCGATCGGGGCTGCGGAAGTCGGCGATCGCCGAGCCTTCGCGAAGGAACTCCGGATTCGAGACGATCGTCGCTCGCCTGCCGCGGGCGCCGCACTCGCGAAGGATCGCGCTGACCGCGTCAGCCGTGCCTACCGGGACCGTGGACTTCAGGACGACGATCGCATCAGTGCTCAACGACTCGCCAATCTGACGAGCCGCAAGTTTGACGGCCGAGAGATCGCAGGAGCCATCGGAGTTCATCGGCGTTCCGACTGCGATGAAGACGAAATCGGCTCCGTCGAGCGCTTGGGTGGTAGAAGTAAGAAAATGCAGACGTTCGAGCTTGGTGTTGCGCGCAATGAGCTCGCGCAAACCCGGCTCGAAGAAGGGGACTTCTCCATGCGCGAGTAGCGCGACGCGCTCGGCATCCGCATCGACGCAGATGACGCGATTGCCGATCTCGGCGAGGCACGCTGCGGTGACGAGACCAACGTAGCCGGCTCCGATGACCGTAATCTGCTGCTTGTGACGCATTCCTACTCTTAGGGTAGCCCGACGTACCCGGTCCGAGGAGGGACCTCTGACCCGTTGTCCTGGTAGCTGAGTCCCGGCCGGCAGACGGCATAGAGCCCTGCATACTCCAACGCCACTCGCTCGATCGAAAAGTGCTCGCGTGTGGCGGCAAGCGTTTCGGCTGAAGGAGGCGCCACGTCGAGCGCGCTCTCGATTGCTCGTGCAATCGATGCGGGAGTGAAGTCGTCGCTGAGGCGCGCGCCGTAGCGCGCCAGTTCCTGGGCGCCGGGCCAAGGTGCGCTGACGACGCGAGCTCCCGCGCAGAGCGCCTCGATCAGCGAGAGCGGCATCGCTTCGCTGCTCGAGGTGTTGAGCACGAGATCGGCCTCGCCGAGAAGCTTCAAGATGTCGTTGCGATAACCGAGCAAATGGAGCCGCTCTCGCACGCCGAGACGCTCTGCCTGCCGCACGAGCGATCCTCTCAGGCTCCCTTCGCCCGCGATTGTCAGCTGAAACCGGTTTGGGAGCAGCGCGAGCGCCTCGATCGCGCTCTCATATCCTTTCACGGGTTCAAGCCTTCCAATTGCGAGAATCGCGCGCGTCGTTTGCCCGTGATCCGTTCGAACCGGAAGGGGCTCGAGCTCGATCCCGTTCGGAATCACCGTGATGCGATCGGGGGGGATGCACTCGCGCTGCGCGAGACGCTCAGCGTGGCCCTGCGAGAACCCTGTGACTCGCCTCGTCCGGCGGTGGAGCAAGCGCGTCAGCCCGCGCTTGACCGCTCCCTCATCGAATGCGTTTCCATGTTCGGTGTGGATGATGCATCGCGCCCCGGCCAAGAATGCCGCGAGCCGCCCCCAGTGCTTTGCGTGTGCGAGGTGCGTGTGCACGATATCGGCGTGCAAGGCGCGCAACAACCCCACGAGGCGGAAGAAGAACGAGACGCCGCCTCCCTGCGCGCGTCCGCCGCTGCGACGGCGACCGGCGGAGAGAAAAGGGAGATCTTCTGGAGCACGTGTGGGTTCGTAGATCACCAGAACGATCGCGTCGACGCCGACCCGACGCTGCGCGCGAGCAAGCGCCTCCACAAAGCGCTCGCCGCCGTACGTTCCTATCTCGGAGACGACGTGAACGACGCGCATCGCGGCCTCTCTACGCGGCGATGCGCTGCGCGTACCAACTCACGAGCCGGTCCGCCCACGCATCCACGGAGAGTCGCTCCGCAACAGCGGGAGTAAGTGGAGTGTTTTCGCGCCGGAGCGCTAGATCGAGCGCGGCGGCGAATGCCGCCGTGTTCTCGGGATCAGCTAGAAGCGTTCCGCCATCATCGGAGAGTGCGCCGGCGATGCCGGGTAGCGGCGAGGCGACTGCCGGAAGTCCACAGGCGCGGGCTTCGAGCAACGCGTATGTGACGGTCTCGACGCGACTTGGAAGCGCCAGCGCGTCTGCAGCCCAGAGCAACTGCCGAATGTCGAGCACGGACCCCGCGTCGATCGTGCGCGGGTCGCGTAAGAGCCGCCGTGACTCCTCCGACGGCGCGACGAGCAGAAGGCTGGGACGGTGCTTCAGCAGACCGATCGCCGAGGCGAGGTGGTCTGCACCCTTGACCGCGGCGTCACGCCCAAAGAAAACGAGGACGCGGTCGTGCGGTGCGAGTCCGTAGCGAAGTCGCGCCGCCGCGCGCTCGCGCAGACTCGGTGGACGAAAATGCCTGAGGTCGATCCCGTTGGGAAGCTCCGTGATGCGCGCGGCCGGCACGCCATAGCGCTGGAGATAGCGAACGAGGTCGGGCGAGACGCAGAAGAAGCGTTCGACGAGACGCTTCGCGCTCGCGTACTTGAGACGGCGAGCGGAGTCGCGCGCGCTGTTGGCCTGCGTGACGCCGGAATGCAGGTGCCAGGCTGTTCGTGCGCGGGCTGCAGCGGCGCCGAGAGTCGCTGGAAGCATCCACGCCATGAAGTGCGCGTGCACGACCGCTGGTGCGGTCCGCACGACTGCCGCGGCAACGTCGAACTGCGTGCCGGCGTGAACGAGGCGGACGCCGCACTCGCGCAGCGTATGCGCCCACGCGTAGCCTGCGCACTCGTGTGGACAGAGCAGGACGGTTTCGAACTCGTCGCGACGCGCAAGGCTCGCGAGCGCCGATGTGAAGCCGCCGCCTGCAGCATTCCTGAATGCTGCGACGTGAAGAACGATAGGCTTCACGCGTCCCTTCCTTTAACGGCTTCCCTTGAAGAAGACGTCGAGTAGACGCCGATCCGCATCCGAGAGCCGCGAGAGACGCGAAACGATGTCGATGAGATCCTCGCTTGGCTGCGATGCCGCATTCTGCGCGCTCTCCGCTGCCGGCTCGGTTTCCGTTGTCGCTTCAGGAACAGACGCAGAAAGCGGCGGCGTCTCCTGCGCAATCGGAGGAGCCGGCGCAACGGGCTCTACCGGCGGCGGCGCAGCCGGCTGCGCGGTGACCGGCGGCACAGGCTGCGGTGGCGGAGGTGTGTACGTCGGAATCTCCGCCTCACCGGCAACGATCAGAGGACGCGTCGCAACCGGGGGCGGCTGCGGCGCCGCGAAGACGGGCGTCGGTGGCGGCGCCGGAGCCGCTGGAGGCTGCTGTGTCGTCTTCTGGATTCCGCTTACGAGCGCGGGGAGCACTTTTTCGAGAATCTGCGTAACGACGGATGTCTCCGCAGGCGTTGCTTTGGGCTCTGCTTCGCGCGCTGCGCTCGGTGTGGCACCAGGCGTTGATACCGGCGCAGGCTGCGGAGCCGGCTCAGGCTGGGGAGCCGGTGCAGGCGTGGGCACAGGCTGCGGTGACGGCGTCGGCGTGGGCACAGGCTGCGGTGACGGCGTCGGCGTGGGAGCAGGTGCCGCTGCGACGATGTGCTCGTCGGTTGCTCGCTGACCGTGACGTGTGTTGCCGCGTTTGCGATGGTACATTGCGCCGTCGGCTTGACGCCATGCTTCGAAGAGATCACCAGCCTCCGAGCGCACCGAGAAACCAACTGTGGCGGGGGCGTTAGCGCGCTGGAGCGTCGATTCGATGTGCTCGCGGATGCGGGCTGCCGCGCCCGCGTCGCATTTCACAGCCAGGATCGAGAACTCGTCACCGCCGACGCGCGCGACGACGTCCGTGCGGCGCACGCAGCGCTCGAGCGCCTGGGCCGCGTTCTTGATGAGCTCGTCGCCCTTCTCGTGACCGAAGCGATCGTTTACCGCTTTCAGCCCGTCGAGATCGATGACAAAAATCACGGCGTCGTAACCGTGTCGATTGCAGCGCTGATCCTCGGTTGCGAGGAGCTGATCCCACGCGCGGCGGTTGTGCAGACCGGTGAGCGGATCGACGAGCGCATCTGCTTGAGCGCGTTCCGTCCGTCTCGTAGCCTCCTCGAGCGTGAGCTCGGTGCGAACGAGCGCGCCGAGCATCGCGGCGGCGAAATCGAGCAACGGCCGCATTTGCGTGACACGCTGCGATGCCGTACGTTCACCGAAGGCGCAGAGAATACCGAAAAGGTTACCGTCCGCGTCGAGCAGCGGCACACCGTACGGTGCGATCGTCGCCGGATCGATGTTGCCCTGGCGGCGATCCGCGCCCGCGTATGCGTTCGTCGGCGGTGCAGCACCGAGAAGATTGACGGTCGGGAGATCTGAGAGCCGGCCGATCGTCAACTCCTGTTGCTGCGGTATGTAACGCTCGTAGTCTCCAATTCCGCTGACTACGGCTAGCGTGCCGTTCGCGCTCTTGAAGAGCACCCAAGCTGGAAGCTGCAACGCGTCACCGAGGAAGCGCATCGTGCGTTCCGCGGCCTGCGCGTATCCAGCGGGCGGCTGCGGCGCTGAGCCGGCTGCCGGTGCAAGCGGAAGAACCGGCGTCGGTTGCTCGACGGCCGGTGGCGCGACGACTGGAGGTGCAACAGGCGCGGGTGGGGCCGGCGCAGGTTCAGCCGGCGTCGGAGCAGATTGCGGCGGCGCAGCCGGTACAAAAACCGGCGCTGCGGCGGGCTCCGTCGGCTCCGCGCGCTGCGTCTGAAACTTCCAAAACATCATGGTGTTGCGTAATCCCGGCTGACGTGGCGCGCGTCGGCGCCGCCGTCACGCGGTGACGACGAAACGTCCGAGGGCGCCGAGAAGTGCCTCATGCTCCGCAGATTTCTCCAAGTGGAGCACCTGCGTCGAGGTGTGCGTGCGAAGATCTCGCAGTGGTCCGTGCGCGTAGATGCAAAGCCGTAGATTCGGCATTGAATCGACGAGAAACTGCAAACTCCGCTTGGTATGCTCGTCGATGTTCTCGTCGTCGAAGAAGAGCAGTTCCGGGTGCGTCCGCACGACGTCGAGCGGATCGAGCCGCTCCTGGACGCGAACGATCGAGCAACCGGACTCCCGGAGTAACTCCAAGAGACTCGGCTGAAAAATCTGCTGCGGCTCTACGACGTAGGTCCTCACTCTCTTGAGGGTACGAGCAGGCCGCGCCCTTCCACAGTGGCTTAGGGCCCTGAATGAAGGACCTTAAGGTCATCGAAAGGGCAGCCACTAGACGAGTCCCATCCGAATCGCGTAGACGACGGCCTGTGCCCGGGCCGAGATGTTCAGCTTGGAGAGGATCCGGCTGACGTGGTTCTTTACGGTCTTCTCAGAGAGGCACAGGCGAACGCCGATCTCTTTGTTCGAGAGGCCTTGGGCGATGAGCCGAACGACCTCTCCCTCGCGCTCCGAGAGTTCGTCGCCGGCGAGGCGACCGTCCGAGAGAAGCTTCTTGCGAAGGAGTTGCCCGGCGATTCTCGGGTCGACGTAGGACTCGCCTCCCGCCACCGTCTTGACGGCGCGGATCAGCTCGCTCGGCGATACGTCTTTTGCCAGGTACGCATCGGCGCCGGCTGCGACGCAGCGCTGCATGATTTCCGGACGCAGTTGCGTGGAGAGCACACAGACGCGCGCCTTTCCGAAGCTTTGGCGGCAGCGGGCAATTTCGTCGGCGTAGTCGATCGACGGGCCGTTGAGATCGAGAACGACCAAATCTGCGGCCACTCGCGGCGGAGCGGAGGGATCGACGCGCGGGAGGTCACCGAGAACCTCAAACGAGGGCTCTGCTGCGAGAAGCTGACAGAGGGCCTTTCCGAAAAGCGCCTGCTCCTCGATGATGAAGATCCGCGTCTTGTTATTCGAAGTTATTGACATGGGAATCTCTCCGGGCCAAAAGACCCAGGACCAGTAGTAACAGCTGAGGTCATGCCTGCTTTATAACAAGCGCACGTCGAGGTACATACTCTCAAGAATAAGGGAAAGCCCCAACT
>JASHTE010000165.1 GCA_030040695.1 Vulcanimicrobiota bacterium
CGCGCGCCGCGGCTTCCTCGACTCGGACCACCTCTCCATTGCGAGCGTCGTGAAGACCGAGGAGGAGATTTTGGGCCTTCCTCCCCTCGCTGTGGACGATCTCCTGGCGACCGACCTCACGTCGTGCTTTACGCCCACCGCCGATCCCCGGCCGTACGCGGCGGCTGCTCCCTCGGTACCCTAGGTCGCCCTAGGCCTCGCCGGACTGCGTTTCGAAGACCCGGGCGATGACCCACTCCGCCGTCGAGTACGGGCCCCGCCTCGTCGGGAGCCCCACTGGAACGTTGCGCTCGGCCGTTCTCGTCCACCCTTCGCAGGGAATCGAGCGAGCCGCCCCGCGCAGCGGCGAGCCCGGCGTCGTCTTCACCCGCGCAATCCAGCAGCACGAGACTTTAGCGCGTACGCTGCGCTCGCTCGGGATCGATGTAAGCGTGGTGGAGCCCTACAGTGACGATCCCTACGCGACGATGGTCACGGAGGCGGCAGTTGCCTTCGAGAGCGGTGTGATGCTGATGCGGCCCACCTCGATGGCTCGGCGCGCCGAACCCGAGCATCTCGCGGAGCAGTTCACCGCCATGGACGTCCCGCTCGCCGGAGGCATCGCGCCGCCGGGGCTGCTCGACGGCACCGACGTGCTGCTGATCGACCGAACGGCGTTCGTCGGCATCCGGGCGGGTGATAACGCGATCGGCAGAATGGGGTTTGCCCGCGTCGCGGAAGCTCACGGTTATCGCGTCGTCGAGGTTGCGCTTGCACCGGGTGTTGCCTCGCTGCAGAGCGTTGCGGGCGCTGTCGCGTCGGATACGCTCGTTGTCGCTGCCGATCTGGCCGACGCGGAGGCGTTCGCTGATTTCCACACGATAACGCTCGACCGCGGCGAAGACTCGGGGGCGGGTGTGCTCTGCATCGGCGAGCGCCACGTCGTCGCCTCGGTACGGTATCGTACCTCGTTGCAGCGCTTGCGCCGCGCCGGCATTACGGTCGAAGGCATCGATCTCTACGAGTTCGAGAAGATCGGAATCACGCCGTCAATGCTCGCCCTAGCGCTTCGGCGCGACTGACCGCTCATGCAACGTATTGCGGTCCTCTCCGACATTCACGGAAATCTCGTTGCGCTCGACGCGTGCCTTGCGGATCTCGCGGCGCAGGGCGGCTCTGATGCGATCGTCGTTGCGGGCGACCTTTGCTTCGGTGGGCCCCGTCCGAAGAAAGTGCTGCAACGCCTGGAAGAGGTGGGCGCGCAGTGCGTGCGCGGGAATACGGACCGGTACCTCGCCGAAACCGACGATGCGCAGTTCGAGGCAGCTGAGACCGCGCGGCTCGCCTGGACGAGGAAGCAGATCGGCGAGAAGTGGCGCGCATGGCTTCGCGAGCTGCCGTTTTCGCTGCGGATCGGCGACGAAGGCGACGAGCTGCTCGTCGTTCATGCTAACCCGACGACCGATGACGAGCACATTTGGCCCGACGCTGACGAGGAGACGCTCGAGCGGTTGATGGGGAGCGAGACGGCGAAAACCATCGCCTTCGGTCACCTGCACATCCCCTACGTGCGGCACTGGCGTGGGCGCTTGCTCGTCGACGTCGCCTCCGCTGGTCTTCCAAAAGACGGCGACCCGCGCGCCTGCTACGTGCTCTTCACGCAGCGTCTCGGAGGATGGGAGGTGAAGCACCGCCGGGTCGCCTTCGACGTGAAAAAGGTCGCAACGCAACTGGCCGACTGCGGTGTTCCGGGGAGTGCGGAGCTCATTGCCACGCTGCGTCGCCATCGCTACCGCCGTTTGAAGGGCTATATCCCATAACCGCTGCACCGGCCGTCGAAATCGAGCATCTCACGAAACGCTACGCCGGCGGCGTCACTGCCGTCGACGACGTTTCGTTGCGCGTCGAGGCGGGTGAGTTCTTCGGCTTTCTCGGCCGCAACGGTGCCGGCAAGACGACGACGATCAACGCGGTCGTCGGCCTGGCAAACAAGTCGAGCGGCACGATTCGGATCTTCGGTTATGACAACGAGCGTGAATGGCGTGAGGCGCGACGTTTCATCGGGTTGGCTCCGCAAGAGTTCAACTTCGATCGCTACCTCTCGATCCGCGACGTTCTCATCTTTCAAGCGGGCTATTACGGCTTGCGTGGTCGCGCGGTAGCGAGGCGTGCCGACGAGCTGCTCGAGCGCTTCGGCCTCACGGCCCGTGCGCGAGTCGAGTATACAAGGATTTCCGGGGGACAAAAACGCCGCCTTACACTCGCGCGTGCGCTCATCCATCGGCCGCGCTTGCTCATCCTGGACGAGCCGACCGCGGGCGTCGACGTCGAGCAGCGTTTGGAGCTATGGGATTTGCTTCGTACCCTGAACGCGGACGGTCTCACGATCTTTCTCACGACGCATTATCTCGAAGAGGCTGAAGAGCTCTGCAAGCGCATCGCGATCATTCGCGACGGGCGAATCATCACCGAGCAGCCGACGGAGGAACTCGTGCGGGAAGGAGAGCGCTTGCAAGACGTCTTCCTGGAGCTCGTGCGCGGGTGAGGTTCAACGGCGTCGGCTTGTGGACGCTCACGAAGCGCGAGCTCATCCGCAGCATGAAGATCATCAATCAGGTGATCTGGCCGCCGATCATTACCACCCTGCTCTACGTTTTCATCTTCGGCATGGCGATCGGCAGCCGCATCCCGCACGTGCAGGGGGTCACCTACGCGCAGTTTCTCATTCCCGGCCTCATCATGCTTCAGGCGATCGACTCATCCTACGGCGAGTGCTCGAGCTCGATCTTCCAAGGGCGTTTCATGAACCATATCCAGGAACTGCTCATCGCGCCGCTCTCCGCCTTCGAGATCGTCTCCGGCTTCGTTCTCGGCAGCCTTGCGCGCGCGCTCATCATCGCCGGGCTCATCACGATTCTCGGCGCGGTGCTCGTCCATACGTTGCCGCGCGATTGGTTCACGTACCTCGGCGTCCTCGTGCTCGTCTCGGTGCTCTTCTCCGCGCTCGGCATCATCTTCGGCCTGCTCGCGGAGAAATTCGATCACCTCGCGGTGCTCACGACGTTCGTCATCACGCCGTTGACGTTCGTGGGCGGCGTCTTCACCGCGGCGACGATGCTGCCGCCCGCGTTGCGCACGCTCGAGCTCGTCAATCCGATTTTCTATACGATCGATGCCTTTCGCCGCAGTTACACGGGGCAGAGCTTCCTTGCTCCGATCTACTCGATTGGGGCGATCACGGTTCTCTGCGTGATCACACTCGCGATCGCACTGCGAATGACTGCACTCGGCGTCAAGCTGCGAACGTAGCTTCTTTAGGAACGGGCAAAGAGCAAGAGTGGTTCGATATCGTGATTGTCGGCGGCTCGTAGAGCCTCGACATATCGTGCGCGGGTCTCCCCGGCAGTGACCAGGTTTACCCGTCCCCATGTGAAGGGCGGCTCAGCGAGTTGCTGGGCAAGAAGGTCGCCGGCAAGACGCGAAAAGCGCCCGTTCCCATTGGGAAAAGGATGAATGGCAACGAGGCGGTGACTGAACCGGACCGCGATTTCGTCGGACGGATAGGTCGTGTGTTCTACCCAGTATCGCGCATCGTCGACGGCGTGCTGTACCTCCGCGGCGATCTGATGGGCCTCGACCCCGATATTGCGTGCGGTCGTACGATATTGCCCCGCCCAACGCCATACATCGCCGAACATCCGTTGGTGAAGCTCGCTCAGAAAGGCCCTGTCGAGAATTTCGCCTCTCCGGGCGTCAGCCCAGCGTAGAGCGGCGCCGATATTGATCTGTTCGGCTTCATTCAACTCGCGGCCGAGGCTGAAATATCATAAATACATGTTGTTATTGGGTCGATTTGTTCATATCGCAGCCGGCTGGGCTTCACCGCTGACCCTAAAGGCCTCGGCTGGCGCTGGCCTTCAGTGCTCTACGTCGATCTCGTTGTGGAAGACGCTCGATCCGACGTGCTTCTCTACGGAGAAGATGCCCGTGACCGTCGTCCCCTGACCGGTTACGAGCGGCGGGCTGCCGTACTGGAAGACGTGAACGCACTGCGTGTGTGCGCGGGCGTTGAGCCGGATCGTACACAAGTCGAAGGTCGTATAGGCATTTCCGGCCTTCGACGTCTTATGCACCACGTTGGTAATCTCGCCCGTGGCAGTAACCAGCTTACCGTCGTACGCGCTGCTGTTCTCTAACAGCTGGCCGGGGACGAGCGGTGTCTGCGCAAAGGCGATTTCGCATGAAATGGCGAGCGCAAAAAGCACAGCGGCAGTGATGTTCATTGTACCACTCCTCGTGGAAAGAAAGGGTTGTGCGCGAGCTCCTGGGCGATCGTCGTCGGAGGCCCGTGTCCGGGCATGACGACGGTCTCTTCCGGGAGCGTGAAGAGTTTGTTGCGAATCGAGTCGAGGATGTCGTCGTACGTCGAGGCATCGCCATACGCGCCGCCGACGCTGCCCGCGAAGAGCGTGTCGCCGGTGAAGAGCGTCGCGTTCAAAAGGTAGCACGTCGAGCCGTCGGTGTGTCCGGGGGTGTGGAGCATACGAATGCGGATATCGTCGGCAAACGGCAGCTCCTCGCCGTCGCGCACGAGCAGTGCCTTTGAGGCGAGCGAACCGAGGGCGTGAACGTCGAGTCCATGCATGACGATCTGAGCCTGCGGAAAGGCCGCGGCAACGTCGGCGGCGGCGTCGCAATGATCGGCGTGCTTATGCGTGATGAGGATGTATTGCACGTCGTATGCACCGTCGCGTAGGAGGCGCAGCAGATTGGCGGGGGATCCGGCGGGATCGACGAGCGCAGCGCGCTTTCCGCCGTCGGGGAGGAAGACGTAGCCGTTGCTCGGATGCGGCAGTTGCGCGTGCCGGCGAACCTGGGGCGCGTCGACGCCCTGCGGATACCAACGAGCCGCGGCGGAATCCTCGAAGCGCCCAGGGTCGAGGTGCAACGGGCGCGCGAGCGTGCGTGCCTCGTTATCGTCCGCGCTGCCCCGGCAGCGTGCCCACGCCGCTATCTTTTTCGCGTCGATGCCCGTTCTCTTCGAAAGCTCCTGGGCGTCGCAACGCGTACCGATCATCGCCTTGCGCAGGATGTCGCCGAACTCGTCCTCGAGTGCTAGCATCATTGCTTCGGCCTTCGGCGCAACCGGAGGAGTCACTCCCACCGTTGAACGCAGTATGAGGATGGAGCGCATCATCGTCATCGGCTCCGGCCCGGCAGGGCTCACCGCAGCCATCTACGCCGCTCGCGCGAACCTTCGGCCGCTCGTGCTCGCCGGCGGGCTATACGGCGGTCAGCTCATGCTGACGACCGACGTCGAGAACTATCCAGGTTTTCCGGAGGGCATTCTCGGCCCCGACTTGATGACGAAGCTACGCGAACAGGCGGAGCGCTTCGGCGCGCGGATCCTCGACGTAGACGCGGTGAGCGTCGATTTCACACGCTCACCGCTCGTCGTGCGCACCGAGGAAGTGGAGCACGACGCAAAGTCGGTAATCGTGGCGACCGGGGCGAGCGCGCGCTGGCTCGGCATCCCCGGTGAGGAGAAGTTACGCGGACGCGGTGTCTCGAGCTGCGCGACCTGCGACGGCGCCTTTTTCAAGGAGCGGCACATCGTCGTGGTCGGTGGCGGCGATTCGGCGATGGAGGAAGCGCTCTTCCTCACGCGCTTCGGGCGGCGCGTCACCGTCGTGCATCGGCGCGAGAGCCTACGCGCGAGTAAGATCATGGCCGAACGTGCGCACGCGAATCCGAAGGTCGATTTCATCTGGAACACGGTCGTCGAGCGCGTTCTCGGCGACGAGCACGTCACCGGGTTGCGCCTGCGTAACCTGCGCGATGACTCGCTCTACGATTTCGACTGCGACGCGCTCTTCGTCGCGATCGGGCACACGCCCAACACAGCCGTCTTCCGCGGACAACTCGACCTCGATGATCTCGGCTACGTTCGCTCACCCGACGGCGTCTCGACGTCGGTCGAGGGGGTCTTCGTCGCGGGCGACGTCTACGATCATCGCTACCGCCAGGCGATTACCGCCGCGGGCTCAGGGTGTAAGGCGGCGATGGATGCCGAGAAGTATCTCGAGGCACTCGAGTTCGCCGCGCCGCCGCTCACCGCAGCAGATCTCTGAGTGCCGCCTTCAGCTCGGGAAACTTGACGATCGCTGCGCGCGGGGCGGCTACCCCGGCCGCCTCGTATGGGTTGCGCAGCAAGACGATGATGGGCTCGTCACCGCGCGTCTCCAGTCCCGCCGCGAGCGCGGTGCCGACAAAACCACTTCCGCCGAGAAGCGCAACCTTCACTCTCCCGCAGCTTCGTCGATAATCCTCAGGAGCGCCTGCGCCTGCTCGTCGAGGCCTTGCTCGTAGACCTTCGGATGCGTGAGGTAGAAGAGCGACATCGTACGCAAGAGGAAGCGGTGTTGCCGCGGATGCGGCAGACCTTCGAAACCACGCAGCGCACACCGAGCGAGATACGCGACGCGCTCGAAGAAATGCCCGGGCGTTCCGTAGAGCGCCACGAAGCTTAAGTCACCGTGGCGACGATCCTCGGCCTGGTCGATGAACGAGTCGAGCAAGACGTGGAGCGCGCTTACGGCAGGAAAGTACGCGCCGTAGGTGTCGGCGAGCGCGTCGTCGTGCGCGTCGAAGAGCATGAAGAGGGGCGCGTAGACGTGG
>JASHTE010000019.1 GCA_030040695.1 Vulcanimicrobiota bacterium
CCGGGATACTATTGGCCGACGTGGGCAAATCCCGGGCCGGGCCATGGCTCGAAGATGGGGCACTTGCCCCACAGGTGGGTACATAATTCAGCGCAGACACTTTATGCGTTCGCCAACTGCCCAGCTATAAATCTCGTTGGTGTTGCGCTACCGCGTCAAGCGGTAAAGGAGCTCAGCGCACGGAGGATCACATGCGACTACGAGACCGGCGACGAGCCTTCGCATGCCCTCGCTGGGCGCCTGATTGCGAACGCGAAGGAGCTCTTTCGCGTTTTCTTAACAGAGGCACAGAGGGTTCAGGCCGAGCCAACTCATATTTAGCTTGGAGGTGGACGAAGTGGACATGGCACTTTCAGACTCAGCCGAGACGCGTGAGGCTCCTCAGGGGTTTGTTGTGCTATTCGTCGAGTTGGCTCGGCGCTACGGCACGGATGCTCTTCAGTATCCGCCGATGGCGTGCATAGCGCACGATGGAGCACCGATTCTCGAGCTCCGCGTTCCTGAAGACCGTATGGACGAAGCGTCCCAGTTTGTCGCTGACCTCACCGTTCAGATTGAGGACCGGTACCGTGAGAACTACTCCGTACTGGTCCTTAAAGCAGCGTAATTAGTCAAGAACGTCCGGCAAGTACGTAACGTCACCTAGAGCGATAGGATCGCCCGTGCCGCGCGCATGCCGGTGTCGAGCGCCCCAGCCACCGTGCCGCCGAAGCCCTGGCCCGCGCAGGCCTCGCCCGCGATGAACAGCGTCTCCTCCACCGGCTTTGCGAGCGTGTCGCGCGCGGTCAAGCCTCCCACGCGCGCATAGCTGTACGCACCGAGCGCGAATGGATCGCGTTGCCAATCGTGCAGATAGGCATTCTCGAGTGCTTTCTCGAGGCTCGTGCCGAGGGCTCGTTCCGCCGAGACGACCGCGGCTCTGATGATCTCCTCGTGTGAAAGCCCACGTAGACGATCCGCGCTCGGCCCTCCGGCCCACGCCGTGAGCGTTCTCGCGTTCGGCAGACTGTGCCAGAGCGCGGGAAACGGCGTCTCGTCGTGGTGCACGAACTCGATGCCGGAGAGGAGCGCTTCGTCGAGGATCATGACCACTTTATAGACGGGGCCCATCACGAGCAGCCGCAGCGCCTCTTGTGTCTCCCTCGGGAGCGGCGGATCGAAGATCGTCCGCTCCTGCATGACCGAAGGCGGCAGCGTGACGATCGCGCGACGTGCCGTGTGCGTCTCGCGCGTTCCCTCGCGCACCGCATGCACGACCACTTCTCCGCGCTTCCACTCGATGCGCTCGACGACGCTGCGAAAATGCACCGTTGCCTTTCCAAGCGAGCGCAGCATGAAATCGACGAGCAAGCCGTACCCGTCGAGCAGGCGTGAGCCGCTGCCGCGAATGCTCGCATCGCTCCACCACTCCTCTGCGAATGCTTCAACGGAGATTATCTCCGGATCCGCGGCGTCGAAGCCCTCGGCATACGCGAGCATTCCCTCCGCAACGTCTCCCATCGCGGGATCAAGGGCGTAGCGCCTCACGTACGCGGCGAGGCTCATGTCTTCACTCAGCTCGTCGACGTGCTTCAGGAGCTCGCCGATCTTCTTCTCTTGAAGCCAATCCTCGTCGTCATCGTCATCAGGGCGCTCTCGCCGCGCGATACCTGCGGCTTCGAGCAGACTCAGCATCAGCTCGTGGCTACCGTGAACAAACTCGGCACCGAGCTCGACCGGTGCCTGCGCGCGCGGATCCCGAATCGTCAGCATTCGCCCGCCGGCACGATCGCGCGCCTCGAGCAGCAGCACGTCGCGTCCCGCCGTAGCCAACTCGCGCGCCGCGACCAGCCCTGCAGCCCCCGCGCCGATGATGATGATTTCCGCCTTCATTGCTGACGCGGCTTAGCCTACCTTGAGGGTAAGGCCTGGTACTCCACACGGAACGTTAGCTCTTGCCGCCCAGGTGAGCGGTACTCGCTTGTCCTACCGCTGACCAGAAGCCTTGGTCCCTGGGTCACTTTCGTCCGGTGGAGGAGGGCACATGAGCAACGGACTCGATCGCGGCGGATTCTTGCGAACGGCTGCCGCGGGGATTGCCGCGGCTGAACTCGGCGGGATCCGTTTGGCGGGCGCACAGACGCAGTCGCCAATGCATGGGGACTTTCCGTCGGTAAAGCAGATCAACGCAGGCGAACTCGACGTCGGCTATGGAGAGGCAGGACCAGCCCGCGGCAGGCCGGTCATTTTGCTCCACGGCTGGCCCTACGATATCCATGCCTACACCGACGTCGCGGCAATCCTCGCCGCGCGTGGATATCGCGTGGTCGTACCGTACCTGCGTGGATATGGCACAACGCGTTTTCTCTCCCAATCGACATTTCGCAATGCGCAACAGACGCGCGTAGCACTCGACGTTCTCGCCTTGATGGATGCGCTCAAGATCGAGAAGGCGATCGTCGGCGGTTTCGATTGGGGATCGCGCACGGCCGACATCATGGCGGTACTCTGGCCCGAACGCGTGAAGGGCATCGTTTCCGTGAGCGGTTACTTGATTACGACTCCTCAATACCAGCAGAAGCCGCTGCCGCCAAAGGCCGAACTCGGATGGTGGTACCAGTACTACTTCTCCACGAAGCGCGGCGTCCTGGGTTATACAGAATACACGCACGACTTTAATCTCCTCATCTGGCAAACCGTCTCGCCGAAGTGGAACTTCGACAACGCCACCTACGAGCGGACCGCCCAAGCGTTTGATAACCCCGATCATGTCGCGATCGTGATTCACGACTATCGTTGGAGGCTCGGGCTGGCGAACGGTGATCCACGCTACGATCAGCTTGAGAGCAGGCTCGCTGCGCTTCCCAAGATCACGGTGCCAGCCGTCACGATCGCGAGCGACTTTGACGGAGCCAACGCGAGCGGAGATGCCTATCGTGAGAAGTTCACCGGCCCGTATGACCATCAAATTCTAACGGGGATCGGGCACGACGTCCCGCAAGAAGCGCCACAAGCTTTTGCCGACGCTGTCGCCGCAGTCGATCGCTTCTGAGGCGCGGCTACTTCGAGGGCGGGGCCTGGGGATCGATGATGTGCGGCGTGATGAGGAAGACGATCTCGTCGCGCTCGCGCGCGGTCTGCTTGTTCTGGAAGAGCTTGCCGATGATCGGAATGTCGCTTAGCCAGGGGAGGCTTTGGACCGTGACGCTTGACGTATCACGCAGGAGACCGCCGAGGACGATGGTCTGCCCGTCGCGCACGCGCAGCGTGGAATCCACCTTCCGGTTCGTGATGATGGGGTAGCCGGTTGAGG
>JASHTE010000166.1 GCA_030040695.1 Vulcanimicrobiota bacterium
AGAGCGCTAAATGCACAAGCGGCTCTTCTCGCGTGTGGCACCGCTGCGCGCGAAGCTCTTCTTCTATTTCTGTTTCGCGGTCGCGCTCTTTCTCGTGTGGCGTCTCTACGATGTGCAAGTGTTGCGCGGACCGGTGTTTGCGCGCGCTGCCCTCGACCAGCGCGAACGCCTGGTCACCATCTCGGGGCACCGCGGCTCGATCCTCGATCGCGACGGTAACGAGTTCGTGCGCTCGTTACCATCGGAGTCGATCTACGTCGATCCGCAAGACGTCGAGAACGTCGCCACGACCGTTGCTCGCCTGAGCGCGATTATCGGCCCTCTCGAGCCGCAATCGGTCGAGCTCCTCCACGACCCGCGCGCGCAGTTCGTCTACATTGCGCGCAAAGTTCCGCACGATATTGCGGAACGCGTCGAGTCGCTCGATCTGCCCGGCGTCGGCGTCGAACCGGAGGTCACCGGAAGGCGGATCGACACCGTCGGGACGCTCGCGTCGACGGTGATCGGCTACGTCGGCATCGACGAGAACGGGCTCGCGGGCGTGGAGTATTCGTACGATGACGTGCTACGCGGCGTTTTCGGAAAAGTGCTCGTGCAGGTGGACGATCTCGGGCGACCTATCCCGCTTGCGCGCGAGTCGGTTGTGAAGCCGCCGAAAGACGGCGTCTCGGTCGAGCTCGCACTCGACTCGTACCTGCAGTTCGTTGCGGAAGAGGCGCTCGCCGAGCAGATGCAACGCTATCATGCGCGCGACGGCACCGTCATCGTGATGAATCCGTGGACCGGCGAAGTGCTCGCGATAGCAAACCTGCCGGACTTCGACCCCAATCAATGGGATCGCGCGTCGGCGCAGGCACAGGACGATCGCGCGGTGATGGATGCGTACGAGCCGGGCTCGACGTACAAGCTCGTCACCGCCGCCGCCGCATTGGAGTCCCGGCGCGTTACCCTCACGTCGCGTTTCCCGGCGCGCAACGAGATCATGGTAGGCGGCTGGACGATCCACAACGCGGAGGACGGCTTCATGCCGAACACCGGCTCGAGCGAGACGCTCGAGCAGATCGTCGAGTATTCGCATAACGTCGGCGCGGCAGAGGTGGGGATGCACGTCGGCGCCTCGGCGTTCTACGCGATGGAGCAGCGCGCGGGCTTTGGCGAGCCGACCGGAGTGGGATTGGCAGGGGAGAATCCGGGAATCGTGCCGCCCCCGGCGCAGTGGAGCGCCCCGTCGCTGGCGACGATGTCGTTCGGTCAAGGCGTTGCGGTGACGCCGATCGCGCTGACGCGATACTATTGCGCGATCGCGAACGGCGGGCTCTTGATGAAGCCGCTGCTCGTCCGCGCGTACGTGGATACCTCGGGGAATGTGGCGGAGCGGTTCGGCCCGCAGGTCGTGCGGCGGGTCTTCTCGCCGGAGATCGCGGCGACGCTGCGCGGTTTCCTCCGGGATGTCGTGCTGCACGGGACGGGCGACCCAACGGCGCAGATTCCCGGCTACACGACCGCCGGCAAAACCGGAACCGCGCAGATCGTCGAGAATGGAGAGTACGAGCCGGGAGCGTACTCGGCGTCGTTCATCGGTATGATTCCCTACGAGCATCCGCGCTACGTCATCTACGTGAAAATCGATCGCCCGATCGGCGCCTACTATGGCAGCATCGTCGCGGCGCCGGTTTTCACGCGAATTGCGCGGGCCGCGATGATACGGGACGGCATCACGCCGGCGCGACCGCTCGCGGCCATGCCTTGAACGCGCCGAGGAGCGTCGCACTCGCGTCGCTCCTGCGCCGCCTGCCGAATGCGACGGTACTCCACGCCAATCCTCATCTCGAGATCCGCGGTATCGTTACCGATTCGCGTCGTGTCGAGCCCGGCATGCTCTTTGTTGCGCTGCGCGGCGAGCGCGCCGACGGGCACGACTTCATCGCACGAGCCGTCTCGCGCGGAGCGGCGGCTGTCGTCGTGGAGCGCGACCGCGGTATCGATGCTCCTGCGGGAACGCCGGTCATTCGGGTCGAGCACGCACGCCGCGCGCTCTCTGCGCTTGCGGCGGCGTTCTACGGCGACCCGTCGCGAGATCTCACCGTGATCGGCGTCACCGGAACGAACGGAAAGACGACGACGACGCGGATGCTCTCTGCAATCGCGCAGAGCGCGGGCATACCGTGTGCCGTCATCGGCACGATCGGCGCCGAGTTTGCGGGACAGGAATGGCAGCTTGCGCAGACGACGCCGCTCCCCGAGGAGCTCCATGCGCTGCTCGCGCGCGTGCGCGACGCAGGGGCGCGCGCCGTGGCGATGGAGGTAAGCTCCCACGCGCTCGCACTCGACCGCGTCGCCGACATCCACTTCGCCTGTGGCGTGCTGACGAATGTGACGCGCGATCATCTCGACTTCCACGGAACCGTCGAATCGTATGCGACCGCGAAGCGTGCGCTCTTCGAGATGAGCTCCGCCGCGGTGCTCAACGTGGATGACGAGCACGGCGCCCGCTGGGCCACGGAGCTCCATGGCCGCAAGCGCGTGCTCACCTATGCGATGCGCGGCCCCGCGAACGTCGTTGCTCGCGACGTCGTGCTTCGTCCGGACGGCAGCAGGTTCGTCGTTGGCGACACCGTCTACGAGCTCGCGCTTCCAGCACGCTTCAACGTCGAGAACGCACTTGCGGCGATCGGCGCGGCGCGGACGCTGGATGTCGACGATGCGACGAGCGCGCGCGCCTTGCGCTACGTAACGCGCGTCGCTGGGCGCATGGAGCGCGTCGGTGACGGCGACGTTCACGTCTTCGTCGACTACGCGCACACGCCGGACGCGCTCGAGCAGAGCTTGCGCGCGGTGCGCGATTTCGCACAAAGAAGGGTCGCGGTCGTCTTCGGTTGCGGCGGCGACCGAGATCGCGGAAAGCGGCCGCAGATGGGCGAGGTCGCGGCGAGGCTGGCCGACCGCATCTACGTGACCAACGACAACCCGCGCAGCGAGGATCCGAAAGCGATTGCGCGCGAGATCGTCGCAGGAATGGGGACGACACCGCACACCCTCGAGCTCGACCGCCGCCGCGCGATCGAACGCGCGATACTCGAGGCGAGCGCGGGTGACGTAGTGCTCGTCGCCGGGAAGGGGCACGAGGCGTACCAAATCATCGGCGAGCAGAGGTATCCTTTCGACGACGCGGCGGTTGCACGCGAGGCACTGGCGCAGCGCTCGTGAGAATCCCCATGGACGTTGCGGTCGCAGCAACGGGAGCCCGCGTGTTCGATGCACAACGTGCGCCCGCGTCGCTGCGCGTCGTCACCGACACGCGTACGCTTCAGCCAGGGGAGGCGTTCCTCGCGTTGCGCGGCGAGCGCTTCGATGGACACGAGTACACGGCGCAGGCCGTCGACGCGGGCGCCTCGGCGTTGATTCTCGATCGCGAGAGCGCTCGCGTTCCCGGAGTTGCGACGCTCCTCGTTTCCGAGACGCTTTCCGCGTACATGGCACTCGCCGCGGCGGCACGCGAGCGCTTTCAGGGACGTGTCGTGGCGATAACCGGGAGTACCGGCAAGACGACGACGAAGGCGCTGCTGGCACAACTGCTCGAGCGGCGGTACCCCGGGCGTGTGCTCGTCGCCCCGGCAAACGAGAACAACGAGATCGGCGTCGCGAAGCTGCTCCTTGCGGCGGAGAGCGACCAGGAGGTCCTCATTGCCGAGATGGGGGCGCGCAAGTACGGCGACGTTGCCATACTCGTCGCGATGGCGCAGCCGCAGATCGGCGTGCTCACGAATATCGGCGATGCGCACCTCGAGATCATGGGCTCGCGCGAGCGCCTCGAAGAGACGAAGTGGGGAATCTTCTCGCTCGGCGCGCGCGCGATTCTCAATCTCTCCGACGAGGCCTCACGCCGGCGCGCGGAGTCGCTCTCGCAGGCGCCGCACTGGTTCTCGGCGAGCGAGCGTGTGCCACAGGTCCCCGCCGAAGCGCGGGTATGTGCAGTCGTCGGCCGTAACGAGCTGCTGCTCGGCGATGCATCCGGCAAGACGGAGGCTCACGCGATCGACGTGCGGCTTCCCGGCGCGCACAACCGCGCGAACCTTGCGGCAGCCCTCGCCGCCGCGCTCGACCTCGGCGCTCCCGTAGAGATGCTCGTCGCCGCCATCCCGTTTCTCGAGCTTCCGGAAGGGCGCTTTCAGCGGATCGCGTTGCCGGATGGGCCTCGCCTGATCTACGATGCGTACAACGCAAGCGCATCGGGCACGATCGCATCGCTCGAAGCCTTCGGTGCGGAAGATGCACCGCGCCGTATCGCGGTGCTCGGCGGAATGGCGGAGCTCGGCGAGGAGTCCGAGGCGATGCACGAACGCGCCGGAGAAGAGGCTGCGAAAGTCGTCGACTGGCTGCTCGCGGGTGGGGAGCTTGCAGCGGCGCTCGCTCGCGGAGCGGCGCGCGGCGGTCTTCCAAAGGAGCGCATCGTGACGTACGCGACGAATCACGAAGTTGTGCAATGGCTGCGCGAGCATACGCGGCGCGACGATCTCGTATTGCTCAAGGGCTCCCGCAAATACAGGTTGGAAGAGATCGTCGAGGAGCTTAGGGGCTCCAACGAGTCGTGATACGACCGCTTGCCGTGCGGCGCACTGGGCTGCCGCGCGGGCTCGTCGCCATTCCCGTTCGCATTGCGCTCGTGCGACCAGGCGACGATCTCGCACAGATCGTTACCGACGGCGTACGCGGAATCGCTCGCTCCGGCGACGTCATCGCCGTCTCCGAGACGGCGGTCGCGATCGCACAAGGACGGCTCGTTCCCGCGGAGTACGTGCGCCCTTCGCGCCTCGCATATGCGCTCGCGCGCCGAGCGGGTCCGCTCGCGACGATGAATCAGCCGGAGTCGGTGCAGCTCGTCATCGATCGAGTGGGCTCGCGCAAGGTGCTTTACGCTGCGGCGATGCACCTCGTCGGCAGATTACGCGGGCAGCGCGGCGTCTTTTACGAGATCATGGGCGATGCGATCACCGCGATCGACGGCTATACAGGAACGATGCCGCCGTACGAGCGCGCAATCGTGCTCGCTCCGCGTGAACCCGACGTCTTTGCCGGAGAAGTGACGCGGCGCAGCGGCATTGCCTGTGCCGTCGTCGACGCAAACGACCTCGAGAAAGCAAAGGTCTTGGGTTCGAGCAAAGACATCGATCGCGCAACGGTCGAACTCGCCTTGCTCGGTAACCCGCACGGCAACGCCGACGAGCAGACGCCGATCGTCGTACTGAAGTGGCGCGGCGACGGAGAGAATCCGCTTCTGCAGCGAGCGGGGCGAGCAAAGTGAGTGCAGGCTCGTTCACCCTGCTCGGCATGGAGGTCGTGCTGGGATTTCTCGTTGCCGCCATCGCCGGCTGGGCATTGCTGCAGCTCCTGCCGCGCTACGCGCTACGCCAAACGGCATACGAGGACGCGCCGGAGAGCCATCGCAGCAAGACCGGAACGCCGACGATGGGGGGCATCGCGATCCTCGCTGCGATCGCCTGCGCGGGGTTCCTAGCGCACGACGCGGCGGCGCGAGCGCTCTTCGTGCTCGTCTTCGGATGCGCCGGAGTTGGTTTCATCGACGATCTCATCGGCATCCGGAGCGGCACAAACGCCGGCCTGCGTGCGCGCACGAAGTTTCTCGCGACCGCGGTCTTCGCGGCGACCTTCATGCGCATGCTTCCTCCGACGGCCTACACCATCGTTCACGCACCGCACTTCGAGCTCGCCGTGCCGTATTGGCTTTGGCTCGTCTTGGGGATTCTCGCGATCACCGGTGCGGCGCACGCCGTCAACCTCACCGATGGACTCGACGGCCTTGCGGCCGGCTCGCTCGTCCCTCCCCTCTACGTTTTTTGGGCGCTCGGGATGGTTGCCGGCGCCGGGCTGCACGAGTGGCCCACGGTCGTCGCTTTCGCAATCGGCGGGTGTCTTGGTTTTCTCGTCTACAATCTGCACCCCGCGCGCATGTTCATGGGCGATACCGGCTCACTGGCGCTCGGCGCGCTTCTCGCCGCTGCGGCGATTCTCGACGGCGAGATGCTCTTGCTCGTCGTCGCCGGCGGCCTCTTCGTCGCGGAGGCACTCTCGGTGATGCTGCAAGTGGTCTACTTCAAGCTCACCGGCGGACGCCGCATCTTTTTGATGAGCCCGCTCCATCACCACTTCGAGCTCGCGGGATGGCAGGAGCGCACGGTGACGCTGCGCTTCTGGCTCGCGTCACTGCTCTGTTCCGTGGTAGGATGGATCATTGGGAATTTGTGACGCAGCTTCGATGAATGGCCGTGTTCTCGTCATCGGTCTCGGGAAGAGCGGCCTCGCGAGCGTGGCGGCGCTGCGCGAGCGGGGCGCAGATGTCGTCGCGACTGACGAAAAAGACCGCGACGCGTTGAGCGCCGCGATCGCGGCGGTCGAGGCACATGGTGCGCGCTTCGTGCCACCGCAGAACCTCCCCGGTGATGCATCGCTCGCGATTCTCTCACCGGGAATTCCGCCGAGTTCGGCGCTTGCGCAGCGCGTGCGCGGCCTCGGCATTCCCACTATCGGTGAGGTAGAGCTCGCCTATCGCCTCTCCCCGGCACCGATGATCGCGGTAACGGGAACGAAGGGCAAGTCGACAACGACGGCGCTCATCGCGCACCTGCTGCGCGCATGTGGGCGCGACGCGTTCGCGGGCGGTAATCTTGGCGAGCCGCTCGTGAGCGTCGTCGCGCGGGCGCGCCCCGGATCGTGGGTGGTCGCCGAGCTCTCCTCGTTTCAACTCGAGACGATCGAGACGCTCCGGCCGCGCATCTCGGTGCTGCTCAACATCCTACCCGACCACCTCGATCGGTACTCTTCAATTGAAGAGTACGCCGAGGCGAAGTTTCGCATCTTCGAAAACCAGGGGGCAGGCGACACGATCGTGCTCGACCGCGACGACCCGCGCCTGCTCGCGCTGGAAGGGCGCTTCGCGCGTGCAGGGTGCTCCGCCCAGCGACTCTGGTACTCGGCCCGCGAGCAGTTCTCGTTCATCGATCGGGGCGACGTTCCGCTCCGGGGCGAACATAACTACTGCAACGCAATGGCAGCGGTGCTCGCTGCCGTCGCTGCGGGCTGCGATCCGGCGGCGATACGAGAGGCGCTGCGGAGCTTTCAGCCGCTCGGGCATCGCTTGCAACCCGTTGTCGAGATCGACGGCGTTCTCTACGTCGACGACTCGAAGGCAACGACACCGGCAGCGACGGTTGCGGCGCTCGAGTCCTTTACGCAACCCGTGGTCCTCATCGCCGGCGGGCGGGAGAAGGGCACGGAGCTCGGCGAGCTTGGTGCCGCGATCTCGCGCCGCGCAAAGGCGCTCGTCGCGATCGGAGAGTCGGCGCAGAAGCTAAGAGCCGTTGCGCGGGACGTGCACGGCGAGAGTGCCGCATCCATCGAGGAGGCTGTGGAGCGCGCACGGCGTCTCGCCGCAGCGGGTGATGTAGTGCTGCTCTCGCCGGCCTGCGCGTCGTTCGACATGTTCTCCTCGGCTGAGGAGCGTGGCGAGCGCTTCACGCATGCGGTGCACCTAATTGCGGACGGCGCGCGTGCTTAACACCGCGCGTAGAGCATCGGATCTCGCCCCACGGCGCTCCTACGCGGCGGCCGCACCCGATGCATGGCTCTTCGGCGCCGCGGCGCTGCTCGTCGCGGTGGGACTGATAATGATCTACTCGGCATCGAGCGTCACCGCGTACGAAGCGCATCTCGACCCGGCGTATTTTCTGAAGAGACAGGTGCTCTGGCTGCTCGTCGGCTGCGCGTGCGCGTACGGTGCCTATCGCGTCGACTACCTCCTCTTACGGCGCTTCGCGCCGTACATTTTGCTTGCGGCGACGCTCGGGCTCTTGCTCACCTACGTTCCGCATATCGGCCTGCGCGTCAACGGCGTCCACCGCTGGATTGGTTTCTCGCGGTTCACACTCGAACCGTCGGAGTTTGCGAAGGTCGCGCTCGTCATCTTCCTCGCGGCATGGCTCTCGGGTCGCGAGCCGCGCATCGACATAGCGAAGCTCACCTCCGGGCTGATTCCGGCGTGCATTCCCGTGTTCATCGTCGCGGTTCTCGTGCTTCGAGAGCCCGACCTCGGTACGGCGAGCCTGCTCGTGATGATCGCCTTCGTCATGTTCTTCGCCGCAGGCGCTCGCATCGTCCATCTCCTTGCCGTCGTTGCAGCGCTGCTCCCCGCCGGAGTCGTCGAGTTCGTGCACAATCCGATGTGGCGCGCGCGGCTCTTCGCATTCATGGATCCCTGGCGCGACCCGCAGAACACCGGCTTTCACATCATTCAATCGCTCTACGCGCTCGGTACCGGTGGAGTCACCGGTGTCGGCCTCGGGGCGTCACGTGAAAAGTTCTTCTATCTGCCCGAGCAGTACACGGACTTCATCTTCTCCGTGTTGGGAGAGGAGGCGGGGCTCATCGGCGCACTGGCCGTGCTTGCGCTCTTCGTACTGCTTGCATTTCGCGCCGTGCGCATCGCGCTCTCGGCACCCGACGCCTTCGGGTTCTTGCTCACGATCGGCTGCACCGCGATGATCGTGCTGCAAGCCTTCGTGAACATCGGCGTCGTCACGTCATCGTGGCCGGTTACCGGAGTTCCACTGCCGTTCATCTCGTTCGGCGGTAGCTCGCTCATTGCCGATCTCATAGCCGTGGGGCTCATCCTCAACGTCGGCCGCCGCCGCAGAATTTCGTAGCACTCCCGTGGAAGCCGCGGTAGGGCACACGATCGCCGAGCGATTCGAGCGGCAAGCGACGTACTGCGGAGCGATGGGCGCCCCGGTATGCGCCCATCTCCTGAGCAGCGCTGCACTCGACTATGCTCGCGGCGGCGTCGTGCGTGAGTTCTTCGCGGCGCACAAGGAGATGGAGACGCTGTCGCGGGCCGGCATACGGTTTCTTGCCGCGCTGCACACCTGCGCTCTCGACGGCAGCGCGCCGGCGCTCGCCGCGCACCTTCCCTCGTGCGGCGGCGACGGAGACGCACCGGCTGCCTGGACTGCCGCACGTGCCTTCCTTTTAGAGAATCTGCAGCGCGTTGCGCGGCTCTACAATCGAACGCCGCAGACGAACGAGCCGGCGCGCTCGATGCCGTTGCTGGTAGGGCTACTCGCGGCAGTCCAGGCATCACCGCTGCCCGTTCGTCTCTTCGAGATCGGCGCGAGCGGCGGGCTCAACACGCGACTCGACTGCTACCGTTATGAAGGCGGCACCTGGTCGTGGGGTGATCCGCGTTCCGCCCTCGTGCTTCGCAACCGCGAGCGCGGCGGCCGCCCGCTCTCGCTCGGCGCGCCGCTACACATTGCCGAGCGCGCCGCGTGCGATCTCCACCCGCTCGACATTACTAAGGATGCCGACCGGCGATACCTGCGCTCCTTTATCTGGGCAGATCAGAGCGAGCGGCTAAAGCGTCTGGCCGATGCGTGCGAGGCGGCGAGTAACGTCCCGCTGAGTATCGAGAAGGCCGACGCCATCGAGTGGCTCGGCGAACGCTTTCGCCCGAGAGAAGGCGCGCTCACCGTACTGATGCATTCCGCGATGACGTATTACCTGACACCCGCGCAGCGCGCCGCGCTGCGGGAGAGAATTGGCCGCAACGCAGAGCGGGCACGCGCGCGTGCGCCCATGGCTTGGCTACGCTTCGAAGAGGAGGCGGGTGGCATGGCGACGCGGCTCACGCGTTGGCCGGGAGCGATCGAGGGCGTCGTTGCGCGTTCCGACGGACACGCGCAAGGCATCGAATGGCTCGCTCCTTGACCGTTCTCTTCGCGGGCGGCGGCACGGGCGGTCATCTCTATCCAGCGTTCGCCATTGCGGAAGCGTTACAGGCACGCGGTGACCACGTCGTCTTTGTCGGCACGCGCGATAGGCTCGAGGCACGGCTCGTTCCGGCGGCGGGATATCAGCTGCGCACGATCGCTGCATATCCGCTCGTGCGGCGCCTCTCCTTCGCGCTCGTCAAAACGCTCGCTGCTAACGCTCTCGGCTTCTTCCAGAGCCTGCGCGTCCTGTCGCAGACCAAACCGGACGCGGTCGTTGCGACCGGCGGGTACGTCTGCGTTCCACTCGTGCTCGCAGCGCGGGCGCGAGGCGTATTTGCGCGCAGGCGCGCGCCGATCGCACTGCTCGAGCCCAATGCCGTTGCGGGTGTTGCGAGCCGCGTGTTGCGCCCCTTTGCCGACGACATCTGGGACAGCGAGACGACGGGCGTTCCCGTTCGAGCCTCGCTCCTGCACGCCGGGCCGCGCGCGCAGGCGGTTGCGCGCTTGGAGCTCGATCCGGAGAAGGAGACGCTCTTTGCCTTCGGAGCAAGCCAGGGAGCGCACTCGATCAATGAAGCGGTCATCGCGCTCCTCGTGAACGGCGCGCTTCCTGACGGTTGGCAAGTCCTGCACGTAACAGGCGAGCGGGATTACGAGCGCGTTCGCGCTGCGGTCGGCACGCGCTCGACGCTGCGGCCTTACCTCGACGACCCAGCGGATGCGTATGCGGCAGCGGATTTAGTGCTCTGCCGGGCCGGCGCCTCGACGCTGGCGGAGCTCTCAGCCCTCGGCCTCCCCGCAATCCTCGTCCCCTACCCGCATGCCACCGAGGCACATCAACAAGCAAACGCCGAAGCCTTTGCGGTGCGGGGCGCGGCTGTCGTGATCGAGGACGGAGCGTTGCGCTCTCGATTGGCGTACCTCCTGGCGGAGGTCACCAAGCCGGAGCGCCTCGCTGCGATGCGGGAGCGAGCCGCCGGCGGCGCCCGGCGAAATGCTGCCTCAGCAATTCTTGCGCGGATTGACCGGCTCGTTTCCCGAATAAGGTCCCCCAAGTGACCCACTTCGTCGGAATCGGGGGCATCGGTATGAGCGCCCTCGCGAGAGTACTGCTCGCGCGCGGAGAATCGGTGCGCGGCTCCGACTCGAAGGAGACGCCGTTGCTCGACCGGTTGCGCGATGAGGGCGCAGACGTGCGTGTCGGTCACGCCGCGCGCAATGTCGACGGCGCCGATCGTGTGGTCTTCAGCTCCGCGGTCGAGCACGACAACCCCGAGTGCGTCGAGGCGCGTCGACGCGGAATCCCGCTTCTCCATCGCGGCGAGCTGCTCGCGATGCTGTTACGCGAGTCGCATGGTATCGCAATCTCCGGAACGCACGGGAAGACGACGACTACTGCGATGGTGCACGCGGCGCTGCGGGCGGGGGGCATCGACGCGACACTTGTGCTCGGCGGCATCGATGCGGCGCTCGACACGAACGCGCATCTCGGCAGCGACCCGTGGTTCGTCTGCGAAGCGGATGAGTCCGACGGCTCATTCGTGCTCCTCGAACCTGAAATCGCGGTTCTGACGAACATCGAGAACGATCACCTTGCAAGCGAAGAGGAGCTCCCGAGACTCGTCGAGGCGTTCGGCGAGTTTCTCGCCCGGCTGCCGGGGAACGGGCTTGCGGTGATCGGCGCCGACGAGCCGCACGCGGCGAGCCTGATCTCGAGCGCACGGCATTCGCCCGTCGTGAGCTTCGGGTTATCGGCCGACGCGACGATTCGCGCGACGAACGTGCAGCAGCGCGGCTTGAGCACGAGCTTCGACGCGATCGCCGGCGGTGTCTGTCTCGGCAGCATCGAGCTCGGTGTACCGGGTGTAATGAACGTTCGCAATGCGCTGGCCGCGATCGCGGTGGCGCGGCACCTGGAGATTCCTTTTGCACGAGTCGCCGACGGCCTTGGCTCGTTCCG
>JASHTE010000167.1 GCA_030040695.1 Vulcanimicrobiota bacterium
CGACCTCTTCGAGCCGGCGCCTATACATCCGCATCCTATTTCATGGGTGCCCACGCCGGAACCGTCTGGGACATTGCCGCCGATTATCGCGCGTGTCGGTGTGACGATCAACGCCGACTACTACGTCGACTCAGTCGGCGCCGACGACGGTCTGCTTCACGTCGTTCTCACCCCGCGGCGCGACCCCGAACGCAATCGCCTACGGGAGCTCTGGGTCGATCCTAGGACGTTCGAGCTCGAGAAAGTGCTCTGCACCGATCGTCTCGCCGTCGACTACGGAAGCGGACACGTCGACATCTATCCCGTGCTCTTCACCGTCACGATAGGCCGTCTCGACGGAATCCCGGTCGTGACGCACATTCACGGCGTCGTCCAAGGCGGCTACAGCGGCGACGATCAGATCGTCGAATACTCCTTCGACAATATCGCGTTCCCGACGTCGCTCCCGGACTGGTACTTCGACCCGCGCGAATACGCTTCGCATTCCGGCGACGCCCCGGTGTAGCGCGAGGCTGGCTTAAGGCCCGTTACGACGCAGCGGAAAGCTTCGCGCGGTCATGCGGAGCCATGAGGTCTTGGAGCGGGCCTATCGGCACGATGCGCGTTGGATTGATGTGGTCGTGCGTCATGTAGTAGTGGCGCTTGATGTGATCGAAGTTCACCGTCTCCGCGATGCCGTCGGTTTGGTAGAGATCGCGCAAGTATCCAAAGAGATTCTCGTAGTCGATAATGCGGCGCACGTTACACTTGAAGTGGCCGTAGTAGACCGCATCGAAGCGCACGAGCGTCACAAAGAGGCGCCAGTCCGTCTCGACCGGTTTGGCGCCGAAGAGATATCGCGTCTGCGCGAGGCGCTCCTCCAGCTCGTCAAGCATCGCAAAAAGCTCGCTGGCCGCAGCTTCATACACTCTCTGACGCGTCGCAAAGCCGGCGCGGTAGACGCCGTTGTTCACCGAATCGTAAATGCGTGCATTCAGTGCATCGATCTCGCTGCGAAGCGCCTGCGGATAGAGATCGACTTCCGGATGCTCTGCGACCGCGTCGAGCTCTGTTTCGAGCATGCGCATGATGTCGTCGTCTGAGTTGCTGACGATGCGCTTCATATACGTGTCCCACAAAACGGGGACGGTCACGCGCCCCGTGTACCCGGGGTCGGTTGCGAAGTACGCCTCGCTGAGATAAGCCCATCCGTTCACGGGATCGTGCGACGCGCCCGGCACCTCGCGAAAGGCCCAGCCTTGCTCGTCGCGGATCGGATCGACGACGGTCATACCGATTGCCGAGTCGAGGCCCTTGAGCCGGCGTACGATCACCGTCCGGCTTGCCCACGGACAGGCGAGCGAGACGTATAGATGATAGCGCCCGGCTTCAACCGGATACTCGCCGCTGCCGTCGGCACGGATCCAGTGCCGGAACGCGTCATCTTGGCGAACGAATGCGCCTTTATGTGACTCATTCGGAAACTGACTTATCATCCTATCTCTCGACTCTCCCGACTTTGCTCCACTATGGTCGCACCCGGAAGACGACGCTCATGCGTGGACCGACTTTTCTCCGCTGCTTCGGAATGCCATGGTCGTAGTGGAGCTGCGTCGCGTAGCTCATCGTGAGGAGGCTGCCGGGCTCAAGCTCGACGTCGAGCACGCGGCGCGGCCGCGCCTTGCTGCGAATCGTCATCAGCCTCGTCGCGCCAAGCGAGAGCAGCGTAATCGGCTGGCCCGCGGCGACCTCGTTCAAGTGATCGTTGTGCGGCGCAACGCTGTCTTTCTCGTCGCGATAGAGGTTCAAGCCGATGCTATTGAAGGGCACGCCTTCGGCCTCGCGTACGCGTACGAGAACCGCTTGCAATGATTCGGGAATTCCCTCCTCCACGCGAAAGTGCGAGGTCAAGCGTGGCACATCTACTTCGCGCTCGTACATCCAACGGCGTCCGCTATGCCACTCGACCTCGGCGCGCAAGCGGTCGAAGAGCCGCTGCGCCTCGCGCTCGGCAAGGAAGTGCGGGCGATAGGTGATCGAGCCGGTCTCGTCATTGACGAGCCGCCGGAGCCGGTCTGCGAAGAAGGTGAGCTGCACGCGGGTTCCTCGACCACGAGAACCGCCCAATGGCCGCCCACTGTTGCGGCAACGTGTCGTTCCAGGCGAAGAAAGCCTCGCCGATTGCCCCGGCGCGCTTGCTCGCCTCCAGGCTTGCGCTGATCTCTCGCGCCGGCGGGTATCCGGTCGCGGTGATCGCGCTCGTCTGGCCGCCCATCGAAACCGGCATCCTCCGCCCGGCGTCGCGCAGGAGGGTCGCGTATGAGCTCTGCAGTTCCCCAGCGACTTGCGCGGTCGTGCGGGGCGGCGCTCTACGCATCATCCGCCAGTATGCCATCGGCTGGAGCACGCTTGCGGCGCCCGCGATAGCGGGATAGGGATACTTCTGGTCGTCGAGATGCTCGAAGTATGGATCTTCGACGGTCGCGACGATCAAGTACTGCGGCCCGACAGCTTCACGTAGGAGCGTCAGATACTGCGCGAGTGCGGCGATCGCGGGCGCTCCGTTCCCCATGAACTCGTCGCCTCGCTCCGCATCGACTGCGAGACCGGTAAAGTGATGCCCGCTGCTCGTGCGATACGCTGCGACCTCGAGCGAGGCGCGCAAGTCTTCAAAGCTCACTTGGCGCGGAACACTCCATCCGATCACACCGATGCCGTGCGATTCCAACCCATCGATGATCGCATCGACGACCTCCTTGGCCTGCGGGGTGATCTCGAAGAACTCCCCGTAGGCTGCGCGGAGCTCGACGTAGTGAAGATGTGCGGCGACGGCTTGGCGTACGATCGCCGCGGGGTCGAGCCTTGCATAGTAGATGTCGTCGATGGGATCGGTCGTATAGTACAGCCACATCGCGCTACCGGCTGCATTCGCGATCG
>JASHTE010000168.1 GCA_030040695.1 Vulcanimicrobiota bacterium
CGATCTCTGGCCGCGCAACGTGCTCACGAGCATCTCGCCGCCGAAGAGACGCCGTGGTGACGAGTTGATGCACGATCTCTTCGGCGATCTCTACACCTACCTCACCGCCGAAGAGCGCGCAGCGCTCATCGCCGCGCTTCCCGACGGCTTCAAGGAGCACATCCACGAGTTCGCGCCGGGCGAGCTGCTGCGCGCGCTCAAGCGCCACGGCTTTCGCTGCGTCAGGCGCTGGGGCACGCCGCCACACATGTTCTATCACGAGCTGCGCTCCGTGGCACGCCGTTTGCTACCCTTCTGGAATCGAGCCGAGCGGCTCTCCTACGCGCTCGGCGACGATCTACGCGTGATTGCCGCCCGGATATGATCCGGTCGCACACGCTCTCTCTCGCCGGTAGAGCTGAATCCCGCCCTCCCGTTCGACGAGCCGATAGCAGCCCTTAGCGAGCAGTGGCCGAAGCTCGTTCGCGGTCCACGCAAGTGCGACCGACGAGGGATAGTCGTAATCGAGCAACGCGTACTCCGGTTCGTTCTCCAAACCGATTTGCGCGTTCGGATCGAAGCCGAGATGCGTGAACGCCTCCTCCTGCGTTCCGATCGAAGCCTCGGCGGGCAGGCGTGACAGCACCGCGTCCAGTCGATGATCGCGCGCGGCGGGCACGCCGAGAAAGTATCCTGGGTGCAGCGGATCGGCGATCGCGAAGTTGAGAAGACAGAGGACGACGCTTGCCACCGTCCACCCGGCGCGCAGTCGTGGCGCAGTCGTCGCAAACGCCGCGAGGAGGTACGGAATCCACGCGCCCGCGTAGTGCGATCCGGGCGTGAACGGCCCGATCTCGCGCGAGAGGACGCATTCGGCGAGCCCGGGCACCGCGAGAAGCACGATCGGCGAGCGCAACGGCACGAACGCGAGCGGTACGAACGCGAGGAGCAGATAGCCGATGCGGTCCGGGAGTGTGTGCACGCCCCAGGTCGCGAGTTGCCCCCAGGTCCACGCGTAGAAACGCGCCGTCTCATGGGGCGCCGAGGCTCCCGCGATATGCCGCGCGGCGATGAAGTATCCCACGAATACGACGACGGACGCCGCCAGGGCGATGGCACCGAATCGCACGCCATCTCGTTCGTGTCGCCGTCCCAGGAGCGCGATCGTAGCGATCGCGATGATGGCGAGAACGATCGCCTGATCTTCCTTCACCGAAAGGAGGATTGCCGCGCACAGGTACGCTACGGGCCAGCGCCGGTTGTCGATCGCCCAGAGAAGCCAGAGCGCCGCGGCCGGCTCGAAGACCGTTTCGTGAAAGTCGGTGAAGTCGAGCCCGGCCATCGGCGGATAGAGGAACGCGACCGCTGCGACGAGCACCGCGAGATTCGCGCTCGCGCGACGCCGCGCGATCAGATAGACGGCTGGAATCGCGAGTGCAATCGCGATCGTTTGAATCGCCGTGAGCGCCAAACCGGAGTGCAGTGCAATCACCAACGGCGCGCAGAGCAGCAGAATCGGCGAGAAGTGCACGCCCCAGTGCGTGACGCCCTCCCACGTGCTCGAGAACGCAGAAAATGCGCTCGCGGTCACCTGCGTGAAGACGCCGAAGTCGACGAGCGAGTGGTGCGTGAGATAGCGATCGACGCCGAGCGCGAAGAAGATCGCTGCGTGCAGCGCTGCCGCGCACCAAACGAGCGCGAGGCGCCGGCGCTCCGAGAGCGAGCTCACGGATACGGCACCGGCGTGGGAGCGCCCGCGGCAACCGGCACGCCGCCGCAGAGCCGCGCGGCGCGCCGCGCCCCGATGCCCACGCTTGCAAAGAAATCGGCCGCGCTGCGATCGTAGGCCGGGCAGAAGACGGCGTGCGGCCCCGCGCGCAGGGCAAGCCGTACGCGTGGATTCACCGCGGCCACCGCCCAGACGCCCTCTTGATCGCGTGGAATGGTTCTCGAGCGCGGCTCCTCTCGCACCGTCACCGCCCGCGCGTATGCGTTCCAATCGACGATGTACGGCCAACGCCCGACGTGAAGCACCGTGTCGTTGAAGAACAGCGTCGCGACGACGCCGAGCGGTACCATCCACCGTACGAAGCTGGGACGGCGTGCCGTGCCGAAAGCCGCCGCGATCGCGGATGCCGCGAGCAACGGCGCCGTATAGTGCGAACCGATGCGGCTCGGCTCGTAGGTCCACGGTGCCATGAAGAGGATCTCTGCGAGGAGCGGAATGCCGAGCAGCAGTGCTCGCCAGCCCACCGCGAGCGGCGCGAAGGCAAAGGGAAGCGTCACGAAGATCAAGAGCCAGAGCACGCCGAGCGGATCGTGCGGTACAAGCACGTACCCCGGGTCGTGCGGTTGCACGTGATGCAACGCTTCGTACAAGGCAAAGCCCCCGGCGTTCATGATCGCGAGCAGCACGAGCGCGATACCCATCCGCCGTTCCCAGAAGAGCGCGCACGCGAGCCCGAACCATGCTACGAAGAGCATCTCGTCTTCCTTCAGGCCGAGCAACAACTGCGCGACGATAAGCACCGGTAGGAGTGCGCGCCGTCGCGCAAAAAATGCGCCCGCAAAGGCGAGCAGCGGCACGAAGACGTTCTCGGAAAAGTTGTCGTAGACGAGGCCTTGCGCCGACGGCGTGAGCAGAAATGCGATGGCGATCAGCGTCGCAGCACGCGGCTCGATACCGAGCTCGCGCGCGAAGGCTGCGAGTACAAACGCCGCGCACGCGACCGCGGCGACTTGGATCATCAAGAGCATCTCGGCGCTCGGGAAAAGCCACACGAACGGTGCGATCGACGCAAGCGCCCAGCAGTCATGGACCTGGAAGTGCGGCCGCCACTCTGCGTAGTTCCACGACAACCCGTGCTGCAGGTTCACGAACGTCTGGAGATAGGTCCCGAGATCCGCCCCATACCGCAACGCGTAGAGCCTATTGAGGTCTAAAGCAAAGTAAACGACCGCGAAGAGCGCAACCGCAAAGACGAGGAGCGGATCACGGCGACTAGCTGTCACTCATACTCCCCCCACAAGAAGCCTCCAACTTTTCGAACAATTCGTGCCCGTGAGCGAGAGCTGAAGTAATCACACCATGCGAGAGCTGAGGTTCGTCCGGCTGAGGACGCTCGGACCGACGAGCGGAGACAGGACGTCGGGAGCGAGGAGGCCGAGCAGCAGGAGCGAGTCAGGACGACGAGCGACGAGCGTGTCCGAAGCGGACGAACCTCAGCTCGAGCGTCGACTGCGGGCATCCTCCACAATCTCTCGCAGCCGAGCGATGAACCCTTCCGGAGAGAATTTTTCCGCGTGCGCGCGTAGATGCTGCGCGTCGAAACGCGATGCATCAAAGGATCGGAGAACTGCAGCGAGAGACTCGGCTGTCGGATCGTCGAAGAAGACGCCGGTCTCACCTTCGACGACGGTTTCGAGCGCGCCGCCGCCGCGAAACGCGATCGTGGGGCGCCCCGCGGCTGCGGCCTCGAGCGGCACGAGCCCGAAGTCCTCTTCACCGGGAAGCACCGCCGCGCGCGCATTGCCGAGCAGTGTATTCAGCTGCGCGTCGTCGACGTAGCCGAGCAGGGTCGTCGTCGAGCCGCGAGCGAGGTTTCGTAGCGCGTTACCGGCGGGGCCGCTTCCGGCGACGAGTAGCCTGACGCCTGCGAGCTGCGCCGCTCGGATCGCGATGTCGATGCGCTTGTACGGTAGCAGGCGAGAGGCGACGAGAAAGTAGTCGCCTTCACCGCGGCCGAGCGTGAAGCGGTCGATATCCACCGGGCAGTGCAAGACGACGGACGTGCGCCCGTAGTGGCGACGAATGCGCTCGGCGACGTTGCGCGAGTTTGCGACCAGCACGCTCGGGAGTTGCGCCGCACCTCGATCCCAGCGCACGAGACGCTGGACGATCGGTTTCGCAAGCGCGTGCGCGCCGAACGCTCCGACATAGGAGTCGTAGGCAAAGGCGAAGCGGCTCACCGTATTCACATAGCAGACGTGCGCTGCGTGCGGCGGAACGATGATGCCCTTCGCCCAGGACGTCGTCGAGCTCACGATCGTGTCGTACGCCGAGAAGTCGAACCGCTCGAAGACCCTCGGATAGAGCGGCGCCAGGTAGCGAAAGAAGCGGTTCGCAAACGGGATACGCGCGAGCGACGAGACGCGCACCCGCGAAGGTGCGACGAAATCGCCGCAGAGGCCCTCGTCATAGAGCGCCGTATAGACCGGGGCCTCGGGCCATGCGCGCGCGATGTGCGCGAAGACGCGTTCGGCGCCGCCGCGCTGGTTCAGATAGTCGTGAACCAGCGCAACACGCGGCAAGGTCAGTTCTGCGCGCGCGGCAGCACGAGCGCGATCGTCGCCTTTCCGAGGTAACGGCGTGCGACGCGCTGCACATCCTGCGGCGTCGTCGCTTCGATCGCTTCGAGCGTCGCGCCGAGATAATCGGCCGAGCCCGTGCGTCGCGCGAACATGCCTGCGAGGCGCGCGCGCGTCTCGAGCACCGACGCGTCGATCACGTACTCGCTCGCCGCGATTCGTTTGAACTCGTCAATCGATCCCTCGAGCTTCGTCGTGCTCAGCAGGTTGACGACCGTAAGCGCGGTGCCGAAGGTGCGGTCGTAATCGCCGATGCCGCCGTCGACGTATAGAACGAGCGAGGGCGTCGCAGCGTCGTAATCGTAGACCGCGCCGACCGCATCGGAGACCGCCGTCGGCGTGATCGTTCCCGGGAGTTCGGCGATGTCACCGAGCGTGTGCTTCAGGAAGGCAGCGAGCACGAGCATCGGGCCGTAGTCGCGGCTTCCGAGAACCGGCGCGCCGTACTGTACGACGAGCCAGGGCGCGTTCACGTCGCGGTGCGTAAGGAGCTCGCGGCTCCCGGCTTTGATCTGCTTCACGCCGGTCTGTACGACCGCGCTCGCTCCCTGCGGAAGCGTCGCGGCGTACTGCTCGAGCGAACCGAGCGCGTCGACTCTGCCGACGGCGCTCAGCGACGAGCCGTCGCGGCGATAGTAGGCGCGATAGAACGCGCTTGCGTCAGCGGAGGTGAGCTGCATGAGCGATGCCGGCGTGCCGAGCGCTGGAAATCCCGTGTTGTTGCCGGAAGCCTGCGCAAGATCGAGCATCTGCACGGCCACCGTCAGTGGTTCGTGCTGCTGGGTCGCGATGTGCCGGATCAGTGCGTCGCGCGCCAGGGAAAGCGTCGCCTGCGAAAAGTCCGGCGCGGCGAGCCCGGAGCGAAACGTCGCGAAGACCCGCTGCGCATCGAATGCCACCGCTTGACAATAGAAGCGGACACCCGTGGGCTCGATCGTGAAGTGCACCGATCCGCCTTCGGCGGCGACAGCCTCGTCGAGCGGAACGCCGTCCACGGGTGTCTTGAGAATCGACTCGGCCACGAGCGCGGCGAGCCCGTCTTCACGGAGCCCCTGTCTGTCGAGCCCCGCGGGAATCGCGAACTCGACGCCGACGAGCGAGGAGCTCGGATCCGGTTGCGAGACGATCGTCACGCCGTCGACGTGCGCGACGTTCGCGCTCGAAGCCGCGTATGCCGGTTGCAACGCGACACACGAGGCGAGCACGACGAGCGAAAGTACCCTGATCATGAGGAGCTTCCTTTTGCTGCGGCGGCGGGTACGATGCGCACGAGGGCCGGCTGCGTGAGATACCGCCGCACCGTCGCCGCAACGAACTCCGGATCGAGCGACGCAGCGATGCCGTCATAGAGCTCGCCACCGGGCGCGTACGCGGCGGCACCTTCGGCAGCATACCAACCGAGATTGTCGGCTTCCTCGGCGGCTGTTTGCGTGTCTTCACTCACGTGGTAGATGAATGCTTCGCGCGCAGCGGCAAAGTCCGTCGCCGAGAGCGGCTGCTCGAGCGCCGAGATCGCGTCGACGATTTGCTCTTGAAGACGCGCGTCATCGCTCCCCTCCACCGTCACCACCAGCACACCCGGATCGTGAAGCGTGATGAACTGGCCGTTCAATCCCACGTCGCTGCCGTTCTGCACGAGTTGCCGCGCGAACGTCCCCGTTCCCGGACGGAAGAGATAATCTGCGATGAAGTCGAGCGCCGTCGCAGCGCGTTCGTCGGCGATCGGCGGCCCGATCCATGCAAGGCCGATGCTCGGCTCCGGGCCCTCTTGCGAGAGCGGTGCGGGTACGGTGCGCGCCGGTGTCCCCGCGATCGGCGCATCGGGGACGCCGCTATCGCCCACCGTTATCGCCGAGAGAATCGTCGGATCGACGTCTCCGCTCAACGTCAGGAATGCGTTGCCGGCGCGGAACGCCTGCTGCGCAAACGCGTTCACTTCGTCGAGCGTAATCTGTGAGATGTCGGAGACGGAGAAGGGAATCGGCGGGTCGTGTGCGGCGCCCGCTTCGAACAGCTGCGCGAAGAGCAAGTCGTGCACGAGCTCGTCGGGCTCGTACTGCTGCTGTACGGCCAGAATCGTCGCGTCGCTCTGCGCGCTGTGAACGGCGCCGGCATCGATCGACGGCTTGAAGTACGCCGCCGTCAGTGACGCGAGCGCAGGGCGCGCATCGGCAGCCGGCACGACGACGCTGACGCCGATGATATCGTGGAAAACCGAGATGATGAGTCTCCCGCCGGCATCTTGCACGCTCTCCGCCAGCGTGCGCCCGCTTTCGAGTTTCGCAGCCGCGGCTGCAGTAGCGCTTACCTGCGCAAGCCCCGGAACCGGTGTGCCGTAGCCACTGTCGGGGGCGCGGAACCAGAGATCGAGCGCGGTCGTTGGAGAGCTGGGGTCGCCGGCTATCAGGTAGCTGCCGCCGTGAGGCAGCGTTCCGTTTTCTATGGCCGGCTGCGCGCCGACGAGGGAGGGCACAAAAAGCGCGGCGCCCGCGAGCGCCGCGAGGGTGAGACGACTGAACTTCATGCAGGCTCCGGGTGGATCTTCGGCTTGATGCGCTGGTCGCCGCGCTTCTGCTGCTCCTCCGCGGGCCGCTGGGGCACGGCAGACGGAGCGTTGGCTTGCTCGCCGCGGTCGTAGGGGACGCCTTCGAGGATCGCGCGGACCTCCTCCGCTTCGACGGTTTCGTACTCGAGCAGCGAGCCGACCATGCGCTCTACCTTATCCCAGTTCTCTGAGAGAACGCTCTTGCCGGTTTGATAGCAAGACTCGATGATCCGCCGCACCTCGCCGTCGATCTTCGCGGCGATTTCCTCGGAATAGTTGCGCTCCTCGGCGAGATCGCGTCCCAAGAAGATCTGATGGTTCCCGCGCCCGTACTGGATCGGGCCGAGTTCGCTCATGCCGTACTGCGTCACCATCGCGCGCGCGAGCTGCGTCGCCTTCTCGAAATCGTTCGACGCACCGGTCGTCACGTCGCCGAACTTGATCTCCTCCGAAAGCCGCCCGCCAAGCGACATCGTGATCTCAGCGAGTAGTTCTTCCTTCGTGCGGCTGTGCCGGTCGTTCTCCGGCAGCGACCAGGTGATACCGAGTGCCATGCCGCGCGGAATGATCGTCACTTTGTGAACCGGGTCCGACTTGTCGACCAGCCCGCCGATGATCGCGTGCCCCGACTCGTGGTATGCGGTGACTTCCTTCTCTTTCTGCGACATCACGACCGAACGCCGCTCTGGCCCGACCATGACGCGGTCGATCGCCTCGTCGCAGTCGTCCATCTCGATCACGTTCTTGTTCCGGCGCGCCGCGAGCAGCGCCGCCTCGTTCAAGAGATTCTCGAGATCGGCGCCAGAGAAACCCGGCGTACGCCGCGCGAGCGTCTCGAGTACGACGCCCTTCGCGAGCGGCTTGTTGCGCGCGTGCACTTCGAGGATCTTTTGCCGCCCTTTGATGTCGGCACGATCGACGACGATTTGGCGATCGAAGCGGCCCGGGCGCAGCAGCGCCGGATCGAGCACGTCGGGGCGATTCGTCGCTGCGATGAGGATGACGCCGGTATTCTGATCGAAGCCGTCCATCTCGACGAGGAGCTGATTGAGCGTCTGCTCGCGTTCGTCGTGGCCGCCGCCGAGCCCGGCGCCGCGTTGCCGCCCCACCGCGTCGATCTCGTCGATGAAGACAATACACGGCGCGGACTTCTTCGCTTGATCGAAGAGATCGCGGACGCGTGACGCGCCGACGCCGACGAACATCTCGACGAAGTCGGAGCCTGAGATCGAAAGGAACGGGACGCCGGCCTCACCCGCGATCGCGCGCGCAAGCAACGTCTTGCCTGAGCCGGGAGGCCCGAGCAAGAGCACGCCTTTGGAGATGCGCGCACCGAGCGCCTGATACTTCTTAGGATACTTCAGGAAGTCGACGATCTCGCCGAGCTCCTCTTTCGCCTCGTCGACGCCGGCAACGTCCGCGAACGTCACCTTCGGCCGATTCTCGGAGAGCATCTTCGCGCGCGAACGTCCGAAGGAGAGCGCCTGGCTTCCGCCCGATTGCGCTTGTCGCAAGACGAAGAGAATGAAGAGCGCCATCAGCGCAAACGGAATCAGGCCCCAAATCATCGAGACGAGATTCCCCGTTGCAGGCGACTGCTCGAAGCTCACCGCGCCGCTCTTGACGTGCCGCATGACGTCTTGCACGAAGGCGCTGTCGGTGTTGGGAATCGAGACGACGTACTTGGTGCCGTTCGAAAGCGTTCCCGTTACTTGCGTTCCGACGGCGTGGAAGGACGTTACTTGCCCGGCTTCGAGCGAGCTATAAAACTTGCCGTAATCCAGGTGCGTGCTATCGTCGGTCGTCGCGACGAGGTGCGAGACGACGAGGAAGACGATGATGACGACGCCGATGATGAGGAGGACCGAACGAAGCTGTTTACTCACGAATGAAAGACCCAGGGTTGGAGCTGCGCCAGCGAGGGGAGGTTGCGGAAGAGTTCCTGATAGTCCAAGCCGTAACCTACGACGAACTCGTCAGGGCATTCCAGCCCTACGTAATCGAGGGGGATATCGACCCGCCTGCGGTAGGGCTTGTCGAAGAGGACGCAGGAGCGGAGCACTGCCGGCTTGCGCTCGTCGAGGAGCGCGCGCAGATACTCGAGGGTAAGACCATTGTCGATGATGTCCTCGACGATCACGACGTTGCGCCCCGTAACACTCTCGCTTGCATCCTTTAGTAGACGAACCTCGCCGCTCGACCGGGTCTCGTTTCCGTAGCTCGACACGCAGAGATAATCCACGATAACCTCGCTCGGGCCGTCAGACGTTCGCGCGATCGCTCGCGCGAGGTCGCTGACGACGTAGAGCGCTCCCTTCAACACCCCAAGCAGCAGGAGCGGTTGCCCCCGGAAATCGGAGGCGATGCGCGCGGCGAGACGCTCGATTGCCGCCGCAATCTCTTGCGGCGTATAGATCGTGCGCTGGATGGCCCCGTCGTAACTCTCTGTGACTTTCATCCGTCCTTTCGGCGCGACGCAATATGAAGCGTCACGCCCTTCTTCATCAGGAATCGGCCGCTCCCGCCCAACTCCATCGCCCTGACGGCCGCTTCAACATGCTGAAAGTCGACGTCCCGCAGCCCTCCCTGCTCCCTCAAGGCCTCGCGGACGCGCCTGCGCAGCAAGGCGCGCGGGGCTCCGGCACGCTCGCTTGCCACGAGTTCGGCAGCTCGCGCCACCGCTTCGTCAAGACTCGGAAAAGCAGGCCGCAGCGCTGCCAGCGCCTCCCGCACGGCATTACGGCGTAGAGCACGATCCTCATTCGTCGGATCGACCGCATAAGGCAGAGCGCTCGCATGGCAGTAGTGCCGCAAGTCCTCGGCAGCAACCCGCAAGAGGGGGCGCACTAACTCGACGCCCGGCTCGACCGCTCGGCGCGCCGGCATCCCGGCGAGTCCCTCGGGACCAGCCCCGCGAAAGAGCGCCAGCAGCACGCTCTCGGTCTGATCCTCCGCGTGATGCGCAGTCGCAATAGCACTTGCCCCGCGTTGCCGAGCGATCTGCGCGAGCGCAGCGTAGCGTGCTTCACGGAGCTCCGCCTCGGCGCTGCGTTTGCCTGTAAGCGCGACCACGTCAAGAGGCAGCTCGAGTGATGCAGCGACGCGCAGGACGACGCACTCGTCCTGCCACGCTGAGGCGCGCAAACCATGATTGACGTGGGCGATCGAGAGGTCGAGCTCGAGCTGCGACGCGGCAGCGTGAAGAATCGCCGCGAGCGCAACGGAGTCGGGGCCGCCGCTGCACGCAACGACGACACGTTCGCGATGACGCAAGATGCCGCTCTGCACGACGTGCTGCTCGACCGCCCGTTCCGGATGCGCCCCCCTCACTTTTTGTCATCCCGAGCAAAGTGAGCGAAGCTTTTGTCATCCCGATCGGAGTGAGCGACGCGAACGAAGTCGAGGGACTGCGGCAAGTCCTGCAACGCTGCAATGTTGGCCGCGCGTGGCCGCGCCGCCTTCCATTACCTGTCATCCCGTGAAGGCCGGGTGTGTTACAATAGCCGGGCCGGACAATAAGATCGTTCCGCATTGGATACTCACGCAGCCTGAATACGTTGTCATTCCGAGCCTAGCGCCGTGAACACGCGACGGCGACGCTCATTCGAAGATCCGAATGCCGAGCGCGTGAGCCGCTTGACGGAGGGGCACATCGAGGGTCGCGAGCGGCAGCTGCGTGTCTCGAGCAATGCAAAGGTATGCAGCGTCATACGCCGTCAGGCCACTCGGCGTCGCGATGCTAAATTCCCGGCCGATTCCTTGTGGTGCGTGGATTTGCATGGGAATGGACGCAAGCATGCTGCACGCCTCACGCGCATCGTCGAGCGTCAAGCGTCCACGACGCACGGCCAACGCAAGCACATTTTGAACCTCGTACAGCCACAGTGTCGGGACGTGTGCAACGGCATCGAATGCCGCCCTCACAGCTCGCTCGGCGAAGGAGCTGTCCTCATCTCCCAACGACCATGCCATCGCAACGCTTGAGTCGAGCACGATGCTCGGCATCAGCGGCGATGCTCCTCGTGCGCAAGCGAACGCCACGTTTCGCCCTTGGTGAGAACCCGGCCCCGCACGCGGCGACGAAGTGTCCGTACACGCGGAGAGATATCCTCATACCGAGGACGTGCAGGTACCAACTTTGCCACCGGGCGGCCGCGCCGGTAAATGGCAATCTCCTCGCCTCGCTCGACGCGGTCGACGAGCGCCGAAAGCCTTGCCTTCGCCTCGGCCAGACTAAAATGGTCACTCATAGTGACCATAGAATAACACAGGTGACCAACGGCCGCCAGCCTAGCGACGCCGTGCCGGACGTACTATCGCCGCAACGCTCACCGTGACCCCGTGTGGCGCGCGATCTCTCTCTCGACGTCGCGTTTCGCGATGTCGGCGCGCTTGTCCCAAAGTTTCTTCCCGCGCGCGAGGCCGAGCTGCACTTTCGCCATGCCGCGCGTGAAGTAGAGACGCAGCGGTACGACCGTCAAGCCCTTCTCCTCGACGCGGCTGCGCAGATACGCGATCTGCTCGCGGTGGAGGAGCAGCTTGCGCGGCCGTCCTGGGTCGACGTTCGAGAAGCTTCCTTGTTTATACGGAGGGATATGCATGCCCACGAGCCATGCCTCGCGGTCACGAAAGCGAGCGTAGGCCTCGGAGATCGAGGCGCCCCCCTCGCGAATCGACTTCACCTCGGTGCCGCTCAACGCGATGCCGGCCTCGAGCGACTCGAGGATCTCGTATACGTGGCGCGCTCGGCGATTCTCGAGCGTCGGCGAACGGTGAGCCCGCTGCGCCTCCGCAGCTTTCTGCCGCAGCTGTTTCATCTTCGGCATGGCTATGAAGCGTCGGAGGCGTTCGGGTTTCTGCGATCGACTGCATCGTGGACGGAGCCGCGCGAGACGAAATGCCCCTCTCCTTCGAGCAAGAGCGCGCCCGAGCCGTCGCGCACCTCCGCCGCGAGCCCGAGCACGGGGCCGCGCTTCCAAGCCACGCGCCCGCGAATGACGAGTGGCTCGCCGAGCGGCACCGCTTTGCGGAAACGAACGGACATGGAGCCCGTCACGCCGCGATAGCCGGCGTAGCCCGCCGCGTGCGCCATCGCTTCGTCGAGCAGCGAGATTGCGATTCCGCCGTGCGCGATGCCCTTCCATCCTTGAAATTGCGGTGCGAGCGTTGCCTCGGCTCTTACGCCCTCGCCGCCGAGGTTTTCGAAGTGCAAGTGCATTCCGATGGGGTTCTCGGGGCCGCACGCAAAGCAGTAGCCGTCGTCGATCGGCACGCTGCTCATCGTCCTCCCTCCAAGCGATCGGCGAGATAGCCGGGCAGCTTCACGGCCCGGATCTTGCGCTGCACCTGAGCGACCGGATACGAATAGCGCACCCACTCCACGCGCCGCCGCTCCGGCTCGTAGAAGACGAGGCACGGCTGCGGGTTTGCGTCGCGCGGTTGGCCGATCGATCCAACGTCGACGATGTAACGCTTCCCGCCCTCGAGTGTCAGCTCGCCGCCTCGCTGCGCGTGGCGATGCCCGACCGAGCCGTTGGGCTCCTGCACCCAATGCTGCGCGATGTGCGTGTGGCCGACGAAGATGAGCGGCGCGTCCGTTGCCGCAAAGGCCTCGGCGGCGTCGCGCTTCTGGAGAATGTAGTCGAAGTACCGCACCGGCGCGCCGTGCACGAGGAGAAAGTCCGGAAACCGCAGCTCGTAGCCGAGCGTGTCGAGCCATGCGCGTCCGCCACGGTCGAGCACGCCCTGCGTCCACTCGATCGCTGCGCGAGCCGCCTTGTTGAAGTGCTCGACACCGAAGTTGTCGATCGCGGCGAGATCGTGATTCCCGAGCACCGCGTGGCTGACGCGTGTGCGCAGGAGCGCAATCGCCTCGTTCGGGTTCGGCCCATACCCGACCACGTCTCCGAGAGAGAGCACGATGTCATCGGGCGCGATGAGCGCGAAAGCTCGTTGAAGCGACTCGAGGTTCGAATGGACGTCGGAGAGGATCGCGTACCTCACGCGATCTCCCTTGCAACCTCGCGCAGCGCCTGCGCGAACGCCTCACGCATCGGCGCCGTTCCCGCGGTGACGCGAATGAAGCGGTCGAGCGGCGGTGCTCCCGGCTTACGAATCCAGACACCACGTTCGAGCAGCTCCGTCATCACCTCCGTTGCGCGGTGCGCGCTGCCCATGTCGATGCAGAGAAAGTTCGCGCGTGACGGGAGCACTGCCGCCCCGATCTCGCGTGCAATCTTCGCATAGGCCTCGCGCGCCGCGGCGGTTTCGCGCAGTACCCACGCCAGGTGCGCCTCGTCTCCGAGTGCCGCAAGCGCACCGATCTGCGCGTTGCGGTTGACGCCGTACTGCAGGCGAATGCGTTCGAAACGCTCGGCGTTGCGCGGCGTCGTCAACGCGTAGCCGATGCGCGCGCCTGCCAAACCGTACGCCTTCGAAAACGTGCGCGTGCGGACGAGCCGGTCTTCGAAGCGCGGCTGGGGCAGGAGATCGGGCTCAGCGAAATCCGCATAAGCTTCGTCGAGCAGTAGCAGCGTCTCGTCGGGGAGCGACTCGTAGAACGCCGTGATACGCTCGCCGGGAATGAACGTGCCGCTCGGATTGTCTGGGTTCGCGAGGTAGACGACCGAGGCGCGAACCCGTTGCGCGAGCGCAGAGAGCGCTTCGAGATCGGGTTCACCGCCGCTCGTATACGCTGCGGTTTCAAGCCGGCCGCCGTATCCGGCGACGTGATAGGCGAAAGTGGGATACGTTCCACGCGCGCAGACCGCCACACCGCCGATCTCGACGAAGGCGCGCACGACGAGCCCCATGAGGTCGTCGATCCCACAAGCAACGAGAACCTGCTCGATCGAGCAACCGTGGCGCGCGGCGAGCGCCTCGCGTAACGCGTATGAATCGGGATCGCCGTACCACGAGAGGCGCTCGAGCTCGCCGCTCATCGCCGCCACGGCGCGCGGCGACGGCCCGAAAGCGCTCTCATTCGCTCCCAGCCGCACGAGCTCGCGCAATCCACCTTCGCGCATCAGCCGCTCAGGCCCGATGAACGGCGTGTTCGCAGGCAACGCTTCGAGTACGCGGGTTGCGCGCATTAGGAAGCCTGAGCGACCCCCG